>NZ_JBHVJT010000111.1:0-20031 GCF_042798815.1 Kitasatospora sp. NPDC057738
GAGGGCGTGGACGCGCTGGTGGCCGAGCTGGCCGGGCTGGGTGCCCGGGTGACGGTCGCCGCCTGCGACGCCGCCGACCGGGCGGCGCTGGCGGCCGTGCTCGACGCGATCCCGGCCGAGCTCCCGCTGACCGGCGTGGTGCACGCGGCCGGCGTCGGCCAGGCGACCTTGCTGATGGACACCGCCGCCGAGGAGATCACCGCCGTGCTCGGCGGGAAGGCCGACGGCGCGGCGCACCTGGACGAGCTGACCGCCGGGCTGGACCTGGAACTGTTCGTCGTCTTCTCCTCGATCTCGGCCACCTGGGGCTCCGGTGCCCAGGCCGTCTACGGCGCCGCCAACGCCTACCTGGAGGCGCTGGTCGAACAGCGCCGGGCGGCCGACCGGGCCGCGCTGGCCGTCGCCTGGGGCCCGTGGGCGGAGGCCGGCATGGCCGTGCAGGGGGAGTCGGAGGACTTCCTGCGCCGCCGCGGGCTCGCCCTGCTGGACCCGGCCCTCGCCGTGGGGGCGCTCGCCGAGGCCGTCGCCGGGGGCGAGGCCTGCGTGGCGGTGGCGGACGTCCGCTGGGAGCGCTTCGCCCCCGCGTTCACGGCCAGCCGCCGCCGTCCGCTGATCGAGGACCTGCCCGAGGTGCTCCGGGCCCTGGAAGCCCCGGCCGCCGAGCCGGTCGAGGGCGCCTCCCCGCTGGCCGGGAAGCTCGCCGCGCTGCCGCCCGCCGAGCAGGAACGGACCCTGCTCGACCTGGTCCGGCGGCTGGCGGCGGCCGTGCTCGGCCACCGCGAGGCGGGCGACGTCCCGCCGGAGGTCCCGTTCAAGGGCCTCGGCTTCGACTCGCTCACCGCGCTCGAACTGCGCAACGCCCTGGCCGCCGAGACCGGGCTGCGGCTCTCCGCCACCCTGGTCTTCGACCACCCCACGCCGCGCGAACTGGCCGCCCAGCTGCGCGGCGAGCTGCTCGGCACCGCGGCGGCGACCGAGACCGTGCGGGCCGAGGCCACCGCCCTGGAGGAGCCGATCGCGATCGTCGCGATGAGCTGCCGCTACCCCGGCGGGGTCGAGAACCCCGAACAGCTCTGGCGGCTGGTCGCCGACCGGGTGGACGCGGTCTCCGGGCTGCCTGGAGACCGCGGCTGGCCGCCGCTCGGCGCGCCCTCCGGCGAGGCGGGCGCGGACGCCACCTGGGCCGGCGGATTCCTGTCCGGCGTCGCCGACTTCGACCCGGCGCTGTTCGCCATCTCCCCGCGCGAGGCGCTGGCCATGGACCCCCAGCAGCGGCTGCTGCTGGAGACCGTCTGGGAGGCGTTCGAACGGGCCGGGGTGGACGCGCGCTCGCTGCGCGGCAGCCGCACCGGCGTGTTCATCGGCACCAACGGCCAGGACTACGCGGCGCTGCTCTCCGGCCCCTCCGACAGCGAGGGGCACCGGGGCACCGGCACCGCGGCCGCCGTGCTCTCCGGCCGGATCTCGTACGTGTTCGGGCTGGAGGGCCCGGCCATGACGGTGGACACCGCCTGCTCCGCCTCGCTGGTCGCCCTGCACTCGGCAGCCGAGGCGCTGCGCCGCGGCGAGTGCACCCTGGCCCTCGCGGGCGGTGCCACGGTGATGGCGACCCCGTCGGCCTTCGTGGAGTTCAGCCGCCAGCTGGGCCTGGCCGCCGACGGCCGGTGCAAGGCCTTCGCCGCCGCGGCCGACGGCACCGGCTGGGGCGAGGGCGTCGGCATCCTGCTGCTGGAGCGGCTGTCCGACGCCCGGCGCAACGGCCACCGGGTGCTCGGCATCGTGCGCGGCAGCGCGGTCAACCAGGACGGCGCCTCGAACGGTCTGACGGCGCCGAACGGCCCCTCGCAGGAGCGGGTGATCCGGCAGGCGCTGGCCAACGCCGGGCTGTCGGCCGCCGAGGTGGACGCCGTGGAGGCGCACGGCACCGGCACCCGCCTCGGGGATCCGATCGAGGCGAAGGCCCTGCTGGCCACCTACGGGCAGGGCCGGGACGGGGAGCCGCTCTGGCTGGGCTCGATCAAGTCCAACATCGGCCACACCCAGGCCGCCGCCGGCATCGCCGGGATCATCAAGATGGTCATGGCGATGCGGTACGGCACGCTTCCGGCGACCCTGCACGTGGACGGGCCCACCCCGCACGTCGACTGGTCCACCGGGTCGGTCGAACTGCTGACCGAGGCCCGGCCGTGGCCGCGGGCCGAACGGCCGCGCCGCACCGGCGTCTCCTCGTTCGGGATGAGCGGCACCAACGTCCACGTCATCATCGAGCAGGGCGAGCCCGCCCCGGCCGAGCCCGCCGGGCGTCGGCCGCACGGTCCGCTGCCCTGGCCGCTGTCCGGGCAGACCCCGGCGGCGCTGCGGGCCCAGGCCGCCCGGCTGGGCGAGCACCTGACGGACCGCCCGGAGGACGGGCCGGCCGAGGTGGCCCGGGCCCTGTCCGGGCGGACGGCGCTGGCGCACCGCGCGGTGGTGGTCGGCGCGGACCGGGCCGAGCAGGACCGGGAGCTGGCGGCGCTGGCCGCCGGCGAGCCCGGCGCGGGCGCGGTCGCCGGTACGGTCGCCGAGGGGCGGACGGCGTTCCTGTTCACGGGGCAGGGTGCGCAGCGGGTCGGGATGGGCCGGGAGTTGTACGAGGCCTTCCCCGCCTTCGCGGCGGCCTTCGACGCGGTCTGCGCCGAGCTGGACCTGCTGCTGGACCGGCCGGTGAAGGACGTGGTGTTCGAGGGCGTCGAGGATCTGGACCGGACGGTGTGGGCGCAGGCCGGGCTGTTCGCGGTCGAGGTCGCCTCGTACCGGCTGCTCGAATCCTGGGGCGTGACACCCGACTTCCTGCTCGGGCATTCGATCGGCGAGGTGGCGGCCGCTCACGTCGCCGGGGTGTTCCCGCTGGCGGACGCGTGCGCCCTGGTGGCGGCGCGCGGCCGGCTGATGGACGCGCTGCCGAGCGGCGGGGCGATGCTGGCGGTCGAGGCCACCGAGGCCGAGGTCCGCGAGGCGATCGGCGAGCGGCTGGACATCGCGGCCGTCAACGGGCCGACCTCGGTGGTGGTCTCCGGGCCGGTCGAGGCGGTGGAGGAGCTGGCCGGGCGGTGGAAGGCCGAGGGGCGCCGGATTCGCAGGCTGACCGTCTCGCACGCGTTCCACTCGGCGCTGATGGAGCCGATGCTCGCCGAATTCTCGGCCGTCCTGGCGGAGTTGACCTTCGCCGAGCCGCGCATCCCGCTGCTGTCCAACGTCAGCGGGACGCTCGCCGAACCCGGGCTGCTCACCACCCCCGACTACTGGCTGCGGCAGGTCCGCGAGGCCGTCCGCTTCGCCGACGGCGTCACCCGCCTCGGCGAGCACGGCGTGACCCGCCTCCTGGAGCTGGGCCCCGACGGCGTGCTCTGCGGGCTGGCCCAGCAGACCCTCCCCGACGCCGTGCTCGCCCCGCTCCAGCGGGCCGGGCGGGACCAGGTGGACACGCTCTGGCGCGGCCTCGGCCGGCTCTGGACGGCCGGTGCCCAGGTCGACTGGGCGGCGGTCCTGCCGGCCGGTCCGCACGCGGAACTGCCCACCTACGCCTTCCAGCGCGAGCGCTACTGGCCCCGGCCGGTCGCCGGGGCCGGCGACGTCGCGGCGCTCGGGCAACTGCCCGCCGGGCACCCGCTGCTGGGCGCCGTCCTGGCCCTGGCCGGGGACGGCGGCGCGGTGCTGACCGGACGGCTCTCCACGGCGAGCCACCCGTGGCTGGCCGACCACGCGGTGCTGGGCCGGACCGTGGTGCCCGGCACCGCGCTGGTCGAACTCGCGCTGCGGGCCGGCGAGCAGGTCGGCCGTACGGTGCTGGACGAACTGGTGGTGCGGTCCCCGCTCGCCCTCCCCGAACGGGGCGAGGCCCACGTCCAGGTCCGGGTGACCGCGCCCGACGACGGCGGCGACTGCCGGCTGGAGATCCACGCCCGGCCCGACACCGGTGACCGGACGCCCTGGACCTGCCACGCCACCGGCCTGCTGACCGAGGCCGCACCGGCCGAGCCCTTCGAGTTGGCGGCCTGGCCGCCGCCGGCCGCCGAGCCGGTGCCGCTGGACGGCTTCTACGACACCCTGGCCGACAGCGGCTACGGCTACGGGCCGGCCTTCCGCGGCCTGCGCGCCGTCTGGCGGGCCGAGGACGCGGTCTACGCCGAGGTCGCGCTGCCCGAGGAGGCGGCGGACGAGGCCGCCGGCTTCGCCCTGCACCCGGCGCTGCTGGACGCGGCGCTGCACGCCGTCGGCTTCGCCGGCGGGAGCGAGGTCGAGGGCACCGCCCTGCCGTTCGCCTGGACCGGCGTGCGGGTGGACGCGGTGGGCGCCTCGGTGCTGCGGGCGCGGATCACCCGGACCGCCGAGGGCGTCGCGCTGCGGCTGGCCGACGGCGCCGGAAGCCCGGTGGCCACCGTGCGTTCGCTGGTGATGCGCGAGGTGTCCCCGGAGGCGCTCGGCGCCACCGCCGACGCCGGACCGGACGCGCTGTTCGCGGTGGACTGGCGGCCGCTGCCCCCGGCGGCCGGTGCGGCCGAGCCGGACCTGACCGCGTGGGCCGCGGTCGGCGAGACGGCCCCCGAGGGCGGGCCGGCCCGCCGCCACACCGACCTGGCGGCCCTGGTCGCCGCCCTGGAACAGGGCGCGGCCGTACCGCCGGTGACCGTCCTGGCCGTCTCCGCCGGCGCAGCCGGTGTTGACGGTGCGCTCGGGGCCGGGGCCGTGCACGCGGCGACCGCCCGGGTGCTCGGCGAGGTACGGGCCTGGCTGGCCGAGGAGCGGTTCGCCGACTCCCGGCTGGTGGTGCTCACCCGCGGGGCGACCCCGGCCGGGTCCGGCACCGGTGGCGAGGCCGACCCGGCCGGCGCCGCCGTGTGGGGACTGGTCCGCTCCGCGCAGACCGAGAACCCGGACCGGATCGTGCTGGTGGACGTCGAACCGCAGGGCGGCGCGGCCGACCCGTGGGCCGGCTGGCCCGCGCTGGTGGGCGGCGAGGAGCCCCAACTCGCGGTCCGCGGCGGCGACATCAGGGTGCCGCGACTGGTCCGGGAGGCCACCGTCGCCCGGCTGACCCCGCCGGAGCCCGCGGGCGCCTGGCGGCTCGGCCTCGCGGGGCGGGGCGCCGGAC
Organism: Kitasatospora sp. NPDC057738; assembly: GCF_042798815.1. NCBI lineage: Bacteria > Bacillati > Actinomycetota > Actinomycetes > Kitasatosporales > Streptomycetaceae > Kitasatospora > Kitasatospora sp. NPDC057738. The sequence continues at coordinate 5,132 of NZ_JBHVJT010000111.1, forward strand.
TGGAGGACGTGGCGCTGGTGCCCGCGCCGGACGCCGACGCGCCGCTGGGCGCGGACGAGGTCCGGGTCGCGGTGCGCTCGGCGGGCGTCAACTTCCGGGACGTGCTGATCGGTCTGGGCATGTACCCGGACCGGACGGCCGCGATGGGCTCCGAGGCCGCCGGCGTCGTGCTGGAGGTCGGCGCCGGAGTGACCGACCTCGCCCCGGGCGAGCGGGTCTTCGGCTTCTTCGCCGGTGGCGCGGCCGTCCGGGCCGTCACCGACCGGCGGCTGCTGGCCCGCGTCCCGCAGGGCTGGTCCTTCGCCCAGGCCGCCTCCGTGCCGCTGGTGTTCGCCACCGCCTACTACGGGCTGCGCGACCTGGCCGACGCGCAGCGGGGCGAATCGGTGCTGGTGCACGCCGCGGCCGGCGGCGTCGGCATGGCGGCCGTCCAACTCGCCCGCCACTTCGGCCTGGAGGTGTTCGGCACCGCCAGCCCGGGCAAGTGGCGCACGCTGCGGGAACTGGGGCTGGACGAGGCACACATCGCCTCCTCCCGCGACCTCGCCTTCGAGGAGCGGTTCCGCACCGCGACCGGCGGGCGCGGGGTCGACCTGGTGCTGAACTCGCTGGCCGGGGAGTTCACCGACGCCTCGCTGCGGCTGCTGGCCGAGGGCGGGCGCTTCCTGGAGATGGGCAAGACCGACGTCCGGCAGCCGGCCGGCGTCCAGTACCGGGCCTTCGACCTCGGCGACGCCGGACCGGCCCGGATGGGCGGCATCCTGCACGAGGTGATCGAGCTGTTCGAGGCCGGTGCGCTGCGGATGCTGCCGATCACCGCCTGGGACGTCCGGGACGCGGTCGGCGCCTTCCGGCACGTCAGCCAGGCCCGGCACGTCGGCAAGAACGTGCTGACGCTGCCGGTGGAGCCGGACCCCGAGGGCACGGTGCTGATCACCGGTGGCACCGGGACGCTGGGCGGGCTGCTGGCCCGGCACCTGGCGGCCGTGCACGGGGTGCGCCACCTGACCCTGCTGAGCCGCCGGGGCGCGGACGGCCCGGACGTGCGGGAACTCCTCGCCGAGCTGGGCGAGTCGGGCGCCCGGGCGGAGGTCGTCGCCTGCGACGCGGCCGACCGCACCGCCCTGGCCCGGGTGCTCGACGGCCTCTCCCGTCCGCTGACGGGCGTGGTGCACGCCGCCGGCGTGCTGGACGACGGGGTGTTCGGCACCCTGACGCCGGAGCGCCTCTCCCGGGTGCTGCGCCCGAAGGTGGACGCGGCGCTCAACCTGCACGAGCTGACGGCGCACCTCGACCTGTCGATGTTCGTGCTGTACTCCTCGGTGTCGGGCACCTTCGGCTCCGGCGGGCAGGCCAACTACGCGGCCGCGAACGCCTTCCTGGACGCCCTGGCCGCCCGGCGGACGGCCTCCGGCCAGGCCGGCCAGTCGCTGGCCTGGGGCCTGTGGGAGCAGGCCAGCGGGCTCACCGGCCACCTCGGGAAGGTCGACCAGGCCCGGGCCGGCAGCCTCAGCGCGCCGCTGTCCACCGCCCGGGCGCTCGCCCTGTTCGACCGGGCGCGCACCACGGGCCGCTCCCACCTGGTGCCGGTCGACATCGACCTGGGCGTGCTGCGCGCCGCCGCCCACCCGGTGCCCGCGCTGCTGCGGGCGCTGGTGGGCCAACCGGTCCGCCGGGCCGCCGACAACCGGCGCCCGGACGGCCCGGCGCTGGCCGAGCGGCTGGCCGTGATGGCCGACGCCCAGCGCGACGCGGCCCTGCTGGACCTGGTCACCGGGAACGCCGCGGTGGTCCTCGGACACGGCTCGACGGACGCCGTCGCGGCCGACCGGCCGTTCAAGGACCTCGGGTTCGACTCGCTGACCTCGGTCGAGCTGCGCAACCGGCTGAACACCGCCACCGGCCTGCGGCTGCCCCCGACCCTGGTCTTCGACCACCCGACCCCGGCCGCGCTCGCCCGCCACCTGCGGGAGAGCCTGCTGCCGCAGGCCGACCCGGTGGAGGACCTGCTCGGCCGGCTGGCCGGGATGGAGGCCGACCTGGTCGCGCTGGCCGGGGCGGAACGGGCCGGGGCCCGCGCCAGGCTGGAGCAGCTGCTCGACCGGCTGCGGGACGCCGACGGGCCGCGGCCGGAGCACGACGACAGCGACCTGGAGTCCGCGACGGCCGAGGACATCTTCGCCCTGATCGACGACGAGCTGGGGAGCTGACGGCGGGCCGGCGGGGCGTTCCGGGTCAGGTCACCAGACCGCGCCGGAACGCCTCGCCGACCGCGCCCGCCCGGTCGCGGACCCCGAGCTTGTCGTAGATCCGCAGCAGGTGCGTCTTGACGCTGGCCTCGGTGATGAACAGCTTGCCGGCGACCTCCTTGTTGGAGGAGCCGTGGGCGACCAGCCGCATCACCTCCAGCTCACGGGCGCTCAGCACGCCGAGGCTGGGCCGGCGCACCCGGTCCATCAGCCGTTTGGTGATGGCGGGGGAGAGCATCGCGTCGCCCCGGGCCGCGACCCGGGCCGCGCGCAGCAGCTCCTCGGTGGGCGCGTCCTTCAGCAGGTAGCCGGTGGCGCCGGCCTCGATCGCGGGCAGCACGTCGTTGTCGGTGTCGAAGGTGGTCAGCACCAGCACCCGCACCCCGGGCGCGCTCTCGCCGAGCCGGTGGATCGCGGTGACACCGTCCATCACCGGCATGCGCAGGTCCATCAGCACCAGGTCGGGCTTCAGTTCGGCGACCCGGTCGAGCGCCTCGGCGCCGTTGCCGGCCTCGCCGACGACCTCGAACTCCGGGCTGTCGGCGAACGCGCCGCGCAGGCCGTCCCGGACGATCGGGTGGTCGTCGACGATCAGCAGCCTTACGGGGGCGGACTGTTCGCTCATGCGGTGCCGCCCCGGCGGATCGCGGGCACGCTCGCGTTCACCGCGGTGCCCGAGCCCGGGGCGCTCTCCACGGTCAGTGTCCCGAGCACCCGGTCGAGCCGTCGGCGCAGGCCGTCCAGCCCGTACCCGCTGTCGCCGTCGGCGGGCGGCGGCCCGTCGAGGTCGGTCACGGTGAAGCCGACCCCGTCGTCGTGAACGTCCAGCATGACCGTGTCCTCCAGGTAGGAAATGGTCAGTCTGACCTTACTGGCAGCGGCGTGCTTCGCGATGTTCGCCAGGGTCTCCTGGGCGGCGCGGAACAGGGCGACCTCGATCTCCGTCAGCAGCGGGACGGGATCACCGGTGGTCTCCACCGAGGCCGGCACGTCCGCCCGCGCCGACCAGCGCTGGGCCAGCTCCCGGATCGCGTTCGGCAGGTGCGCCTCCTCCAGTTCCGCCGGCCGCAGCGCGGCCACCGACCGCCGGGCCGCCGTGAGGCTCTCCCGGGCCAGCCCCCGGGCCTGTTCGAGGTGCCACTCGCGCTGCTCGGACTGCGGCCGGGCCCGGTCGGCGGCCTGGAGCTGGGTGATGATGCCGGCCAGCCCCTGGGCGATGGTGTCGTGGATCTCCCGGGCCATCCGCTGGCGTTCGTCCTGGATGCCCGCCTCCCGGGCCTGGATCAGCAGTTGGGCGTGCAGGCCGTTGTTCTCGCCGATCACCGTCTTCAACTCCGTGACCAGCCGGCAGCGTTCCTCGTTGCGCTCGTTGAAGCGGTGCGACAGGTTGCCGAACAGGCCGATCAGGCAGGTCTGGAGGCAGACCGAGGCGGCCGCGATGGCGATCCGCCGGGAGCTGTCCGGCACCCCGCCGGGGATCAGGTTGATGATCAGCGAGGTGGCGCCGACGCTGACGAAGGCCCACTGCGGCGGGAGCAGGTCGTAGGCCTGGACGAACCCGATCACGGCGAACACGAAGAAGATCGGGTGCTGGGTCATCAGCAGTGCGGCCAGCACCAGCTGGCCCGCCACGTACGTCAGCATCGGGCCGGTGCGGCCCGTCCACTGCGGCGACCGCAGGGTGTACATCGCCAGCGTCCACGCGGCGGTCACCAGGACCAGCGGGAAGACCGTGACCCGTGCGGTGGCCGCCCCCTCCTCCGGCTGCACGACGCACAGCACGGTGGACACGCCCAGCAGCACGACGGGCAGCGGGGTGAGGAAGCGGCGCAGGTTGATCGGTTCGTCGCTCTTCATGGTGCTGCTCCTCGGCCCCCGCTGCTTCCCCGGCTCCCGCCCCGCCGCGACCGCCCGTGACCGCGGACCTCCAGCCTAGGCCTACTCCCGGCGCGGACGTCCGGCCCGGGCCTACTCCCAGCGGAAGAGCCGTGCGGCCAGGACACCGAAGACCACCGTGTAGCCGACGAGGACCAACAGGGCGGTGGTGCCCGGAAGGTGACCCTTGGCCACGTCGCCGAAGGCCTGGACGGAGGCGCCGAGCGGGGTGAAGTCACCGATCCGGTTGACCGCGGCGGGCATCTGGTCGCGGGGCACGTACAGGCCCGCGAAGAACATCAGCGGGAAGAACAGCATGCTGCCCGCGCCGGTGGCGGCCTTGGTGGTCTTGAGCACCGAGGCGACGAACAGCCCGATGGACAGCACCGCGGTGGCCGAGAGCAGGAAGGTCAGCACGAAGCCGAGCGGGTTGCTCGGCAGCTTGACGTCCCACAGCAGGCGCGCGGTCGCGAGCACCAGAACGGTGGTGGCGATCGCCACGGTGATCTGGACCACCAACTGGGCGATCAGCACCCGGGCCGGGCCCACCGGCGTGGTCGACAGCCGGCGCAGGATGCCCTTCTCCCGGTAGCCCACCAGGTAGCCCGGGGTGATGAACAGACCGGTCATCGCGAAGGCCAGCACCACGGTGACGGGCGTGTAGGAGTCGATGGCGCGCTGGCCGATCTCGGCCTTGAACTCGCGGGAGGACGGGATGCTGCCGATGATCACCACCAGGACGACCGGGAAGAGCAGCGTCCAGAAGTACGCGGCCGGGTCTCGCAGGAAGAGCTTGAACTCCACGGCCGTGAGCCGGTTCATCGCCCGCACGGGGGTTCTCCTTCTAGGGGTCGGGGGTCGGCTACGGGCCGGGGATCAGTGGGAGGGGTGGTCGAACCGGCGGCCGGTCAGGGCGAGGAACGCGTCCTCCAGGCTGGCCAGCTCCGCGCGCAGGTCGGCCGCGACGATCTGGTTGCGGGCGAGCGCCGAGGTGACGGCGTACACCAGGTTGCCGGTGCCGGTGACCTCCACCTGGGAGCCGTGCCGCTGGACCGAGGTCACCTCGGGCAGCGAGGTCAGGATGTGGTCGTCGAGCGGGGAGGTCGGGCGGAAGCGCACCTTCTGCTCGGCGCCCACCCCGGCCACCAGGCCGGCGGGGGTGTCCAGCGCGACGATCCGGCCGCCGTCGATCAGGGCCAGCCGGTCGCAGAGCCGCTCGGCCTCCTCCATGAAGTGGGTGACCAGGACGACGGTGATGCCCCGGGCGCGGACCTGCTCGATCAGCTCCCAGGTGTCCCGCCGGGCCGCCGGGTCCAGACCGGTGGTCAGCTCGTCCAGCACGGCCACCTTCGGGTTGCCGACCAGCGCCAGCGCGATGGACAGCCGCTGCTTCTGGCCGCCGGACAGGCTGGCGAACGGACTGTTCATCTTGTCCAGCAGGTTCAGCTCGGCGAGCAGCTCCCGCCAGTCCGCGTGGTCGTCGTAGAAGGAGGCGTACAGCTCCATCGCCTCGGCGACCCGCAGCTTGTCCGGCATCTCGCTCTTCTGCAGCTGCATGCCCAGGATGCGGTGCAGCTTGGCGGCGTCGTGCTGGGGGTCCAGGCCGTGCACCGAGATGCTCCCGCCGTCGGGCTTGCGCAGCCCGGCGATGCACTCGACCGTCGTGGTCTTCCCGGCGCCGTTGGGGCCGAGGATGCCGAAGATCTCCCCCTCCTGCACCTCGAACGAGATGTCGTCGACGACGACCTTCTGGCCGTACTGCATCCGCAGGTTCGAAACGACGATCGCTGGCACGGTCTTGGTCTCCGTTCTCCGAGGTCCCACCAGTGTCCGGCCCGCACCGCCGCGCCCGGATCGACCTGGTGATATCCGTCCGGTGGAACTTCCCGCGATCGAACGGTTGACACCCGGACCCGCCCCGCGCGGCCCCGGACGTCGCGACCGGCTCCCGGGCCCGGCCCCTAAACACCTGCCCGGGCCCCGGATAGGGGTGTCGGCCCTGTTACGGCCGTGTCTACGCTCGGCCCCATTCGCGGAGGCTGAAGGGGCACGGGACGATGGAGTCGAGTGAGCGGCAACTCCGGGCGCAGATGCGCTTCTTCCACGACCTGGTGCGCAAGCTCGCCGCCCAGGGCGATCCCTACGCGAAGGTGCTGAGCGCGCCGGACAACCCCTACCCCGCGTACGAGGAGATCCGGGCGCGGGGCCGGGTCTACCGCAGCCCGCTGGGCACCTGGGTCACCACCGACCACGAACTCGCCAACCAGGTGCTGCGGGACAAGCGCTTCGGCGTGCGCAGGGCCGACGGCGAGAAGGTGCCGGAGTTCATGAACTTCGACAACTCCATGCTCGGCCTCGACCCGCCGGACCACACCCGGCTGCGCCGGATGACCATGCCCACCCTCAACCCGCGCGTCGTCGAGCGCTGGCGCGGCCGGGCCGAGGAGATCTGCCACCGGCTGATCGACGACATCCTGGCCCAGGGCGACCGGTTCGACCTGATGACCGCCTTCGCCCACCACCTGCCGACCGCGGTGATCGGCGACCTGGTCGGCATCCCCGAGGAGGACCGGGAGCACTTCCACCACCTCAGCCGGGAGATCGTCCCGCTGCTGGACGGCGTGGTCACCTACGAGAAGGCGCGCAGCGTGGACGCCGCCATCGCCGGGATGACCGAGCTGTTCACCCGGATCGTCGAGCAGCGCCGGGTCGAGCCGCGCGAGGACATGATCAGCCGGATGCTGCCGCTGGTCGACGAGGGCAGCCTGAGCATGGACGAACTGCTGCCGCTGTGCATGTTCCTGCCGCTGGCCGGCACCGAGACCACCGTCAACCTGATCGGCAACGGCATCCTGGCGCTGCTGCGCCACCCCGAGCAGTGGCGGATGGTGGCCGAGGACCCGGAACTGGCCCAGAACGTGGTCAACGAGACGCTGCGCCACGACCCGCCGGTGCAGACCTACCGGCGGATCGCCCACGAGCCGGTCGAGCTGGGCGGTGTCGTGCTGCCCGTCGACAGCGAGCTGGCGATCGTGGCCGCCGGGGCCAACCGGGACCCGCAGGTCTTCCCCGACCCCGCCCGCTTCGACATCACCCGGGTCAGCCGCAACGACACCCTGGCGTTCTCGGCCGGCATCCACTACTGCCTGGGCGCGCCGCTGGCCAGGTTCGAGGCCGAGGTGGCCTACCGGACCCTCATCTCCCGGATGCCCGGGCTGCGGCAGGCCGGGCCGGTGCGCCGGCGGGGCTCCTTCATCATTCGCGGCCTGCGGGAGTTCCCGCTGTCGGCGAGCTGACCCGGCGTCGGCGCACGGCTCCCCGGCGCGGGTCGGCCGCGACCGCACCACGACCGCGTACGGCGCGACCCGCGCACACGGCACTTCCCAGTGGAGGGATCATGGCGGACCCGATCATCCTCGCCGAAGGACTGCACAAGCACTTCGGCGAGGTCCACGCCCTACGAGGGCTCGACCTCGCCGTCCCGGCCGGGACGGTCTGCGGGGTGCTCGGCCCCAACGGCGCCGGCAAGACCACCGCGGTGAACATCCTCGCGACCCTGATGGACCCGGACGCCGGGCACGCCCGGATCGCCGGGCTGGACGTGGTCCGCGAGGCCGACCGGGTGCGCTCGGTGATCGGCCTGGCCGGGCAGTTCGCCGCGGTGGACGAGAAGCTGACCGGCCGCGGCAACCTGCGGATGTTCGGCCGGCTCTACCACCTGCCCCGTCGGCAGGTGCACCAGCGGGCCGACGAACTCCTGGAGCGCTTCGGCCTGATGGAGGCGGCCGACCGGCAGGTGCGCGGCTACTCCGGCGGCATGCGCCGCCGGCTCGACCTCGTCGCCAGCCTGATCCTGCGCCCCCAGGTGCTCTTCCTGGACGAGCCGACCACCGGCCTCGACCCGCGCAGCCGCGGCGAGATCTGGGACTGCGTGCGGGAGCTCGTCGCCGAGGGAACCACCGTGCTGCTCACCACCCAGTACCTGGACGAGGCCGACCAACTGGCCGACGACATCGCGGTGGTGGACTACGGCCGGGTGATCGCCGACGGCACCCCCGACCAACTCAAGTCGACGATCGGCAACCGCTTCGACGTGGTCGTCGAGGACCCGGCGCTGCTGCCGCAGGCCTCCGCCGTGCTGCACCGGCTGACCGGGGCCGAGCCGACCGGGACCGGCGAGAACAGCCTGAGCGTGCCGTCCGCGGACGGCACCGTGCGGGTCTCCGCACTCGTCCGGGAGCTGGACCGGGCGGGGATCGAGGTCGCCGACGTCAGCCTGCGCCGCCCCACCCTCGACGAGGTGTTCCTGCGCCTGACCGACCGCTCGGCCCCGGCCGACACCGAAACCGACGGCGACGCCCCGGCCGGCGCCCGAGCCGACGACAGAGTCAAGGACCACGCCTGATGACCGTCCAGAGCACCCCCGTTGCCCGCCGGACCCCGGTGACCCGCCTGCGCTGGGCCCTGTCGGACGGCTTCGTCCTCGTCGGGCGCGAGTTCAGCCGGCTGCGCCAGGAGCCCGGCTCACTGATCGCCGCCCTGATCTTCCCCGCCGTGATGGTGCTGCTGTTCGGCTACGTCTTCGGCAGCGCCATCCGGATTCCGGGCGGCGGTGACTACCGCGCCTACCTGATGCCCGGGCTGTTCGCCATGGTGACGGCCAGTTCGGTGGTGGCGGTGATCGAGAGGGTCGCCGCCGACGTCTCGCGCGGACTGATGAGCCGGTTCCGCTCGATGCCGATGTCGCGGGTCGCGGTCGCCTTCGGGCACACCGCCTCCGACATGGTCGGCGGCCTGCTCAGCGTGGCCATCATGGCGGTGGCCGGCCTGCTGGTCGGCTGGCGCGCCTCCGACGGGCTGCTGAACGCCCTGGCCGGCTTCGGGCTGCTGGTGCTGATGCGCTACGCGCTCAGCTGGGTCGGCTGCTTCTTCGGCCTGAAGGTCCCCAACGAGCAGATGGCGCAGCAGCTCACGCTGCTCGTGATGCCGGTGACCATGCTGTCGAACGCCTTCGTGCCGACCGACGGGATGCCCGCCTGGCTGCGGTTCATCGCCGAGTGGAACCCGCTCAGCGCCCTGACCGCCGGCTGCCGCGAGCTGTTCGGCAACCCGGGGACGGTGACCGGCTCGCACGCCTGGCCGGTGGACCACCCGGTGGCCGCGACGCTGCTGTGGTCGGTGGGCCTCCTGGTGGTCTTCGTGCCGCTGTCGGTGCGCTCGTTCCAGCGCAAGAACCGCTGACCCGGCGAACCCCGCACCGCCCGGTGGGAATCCCCGGGACCGGGGTCCCCGGCCGGAAGTCCCCGGACCGGCACCCCTAACTGTGGGGCCGGTACCGGGGGCCGGCATCCGCCCTGCTTAGGGGTTGGTGCCGGTCGGTTCGCTCCCTAAGCTCGCGGATGACGCGCCATCGGGTACGCCGGGGAATTCCACCCGGCGGACCGCGGTGGCCCTTGCGAAACGCCAATCCGCCCAGGTCGACGGGTGGGCAATTCCACCCGTGAATTCCGTTCGGCTATTTCCGGCGCATTACGTGTTGAGGTGTCCCATGCCTGAGGTCCATGCCGATGACGCTGCCATCGCCGTCGTAGGACTCGCCTGCCGACTGCCGGGCGCCGCGACCCCGCGGGCCTTCTGGAAGCTGCTGTGCGACGGCGTGGAAGCGATCGGTGACGTCCCCCTCGACCGGGGCGACCTCGCCGAGCGGGACGTCCCGCGCCGCGGCGGCTTCCTCGACCGGATCGACGGGTTCGACCCGGGCTTCTTCGGCATCTCGCCGCGCGAGGCCACCGCCATGGACCCGCAGCAGCGGCTCATGCTGGAGCTGAGCTGGGAGGCGCTGGAGGACGCCCGGATCGTGCCGGACGCCCTGCGCGGCAGCCGGACCGGCGTCTTCGTCGGCGTGATGGCCTCCGACTACGCCACCCTCGCCCAGCGCGGCGGCACCGCGCAGATCGGCCCGCACTCGCTGGCCGGCCTGCAGCGCGGCCTGATCGCCAACCGGGTCTCCTACGCCGTCGGCCTGCGCGGCCCCAGCATGACCGTCGACGCCGGACAGTCCTCCTCCCTGGTCGCGGTGCACGTCGCCGCCGACAGCCTGCGGCGCGGCGAGGCCACCCTCGCCCTGGCCGGCGGCGTGCACCTGATCGCGGCCCCGGAGAGCACCGTCGGCGCGGCCCGCTTCGGCGCGCTCTCCCCGGACGGCCGCTGCTACACCTTCGACGAGCGCGCCAACGGCTACGTCCGCGGCGAGGGCGGCGTGGTCGTCGCCCTCAAGACCGTCGCCCGGGCCGTCGCCGACGGCGACCGGATCTATGCCGTCATCCGCGGCAGCGCCGTCAACAACGACGGCGGCGGCGACAGCCTGACCACCCCCAGCCGCGACGCCCAGGCCGACGTGCTCGGCGCCGCCTACCGGCGCGCCGGGATCGCCCCCGACGCGGTGCGCTACGTCGAACTGCACGGCACCGGCACGGCCGTCGGCGACCCGGTCGAGGCGGCGGCCCTCGGCGCCGTCCTCGGCGCCGGCCGCACCCCCGACGCCGCGCTGCGGGTCGGCTCCGCCAAGACCAACATCGGCCACCTCGAAGGCGCCGCCGGCGCGGCCGGCCTGCTCAAGGCCGTCCTGTCGGTGGCCAACCGGCAGCTCCCGCCGAGCCTCAACTTCGAACGGCCCAACCCGCGCATCCCCCTGGACGACCTCGGCCTGCGGGTGCAGACCGCCCTCGAACCCTGGCCCGAGGGCCCGCGGATCGCGGGTGTCAGCTCCTTCGGCATGGGCGGCACCAACTGCCACGTCGTGCTCACGGAGTGGCCCGGCCGGGCCGAGGACCCGCGCGAGCGGACCGCCGACGCCGACGCGCCGGTGCTCTGGCCGCTGTCGGGCCGCACCGAGGACGCGCTGCGCGAGCAGGCCGCCCGGCTGCGCGCCCACCTGGAGGCCACCCCCGCCGCCGACCCGGCCGACATCGGCCACTCGCTGGCCACCACCCGCGCGGCCTTCGGCCACCGGGCCGCCGTGCTCGGCCGCGGCCGGGACGAACTGCTGCGCCGCCTCGGCTCGCTGGCCGCCGGCGAGCCGGTGCGCGGGGTGGTCTCGGGGGAGACGGACGAGGGGCGGACGGCCTTCCTGTTCACCGGGCAGGGCTCGCAGCGGGTCGGCATGGGCCGGGGCCTGTACGAGGCCCACCCCGCCTTCGCGACCGCTTTCGACGAGCTGTGCGCGGAGCTCGACCCGCTGCTCGGTGGATCGGTCCGCGGCGTGGTGTTCGAGGGCGTCGAGGATCTGGACCGTACGGTGTGGGCGCAGGCCGGGTTGTTCGCGGTCGAGGTGGCGTCGTTCCGGCTGCTCGAATCCTGGGGCGTGGCACCGGAGTTCCTGCTCGGGCACTCGATCGGTGAGATCGCGGCCGCCCATGTGGCGGGCGTGTTCTCGCTGGCGGACGCGTGCGCCCTGGTGGCGGCGCGCGGTCGGCTGATGGACGCGCTGCCGAGCGGTGGGGCGATGCTGGCGGTGCAGGCCGCCGAGGCGGAGGTGCGTTCGGAGATCGGTGACCGGCTCGATGTCGCGGCCGTCAACGGCCCGACCTCGGTGGTGGTTTCGGGTCCGGTCGAGGTGGTCGAGGAGTTCGCGGCCCGCTGGAAGGCCGAGGGCCGCAAGACCAGCCGGCTGACGGTCTCGCACGCCTTCCACTCGGCCCTGATGGAGCCGATGCTCACCGAATTCGCCTCCGTGCTGGCGGAGTTGACCTTCGCCGAGCCGCGGATCCCGGTCGTCTCCAACCTGACCGGCGGGATCGCCGAGCCCGGCCTGCTCACCACCCCCGACTACTGGGTCCGGCAGGTCCGCGAGGCCGTCCGCTTCGCCGACGGCGTCGAGACCCTGCACCGCGAGGGCGTCACCCGCTTCCTCGAAGTCGGCCCGGACGGCGTGCTCTGCGCGATGGCCCGGCAGGCCGGCGCCCAGGGCCTGCTGGCCCCGGCCCTGCGCCAGGACCGCGACGACGCGGAGACCCTGCTCGGCGCCGTCGCCCGGCTGTACACCGCCGGCGCGCCGCTGGACTGGGACGCCCTCTTCGCGGGCCACGCCCCCCGACCGGTCGACCTGCCCACCTACGCCTTCCAGCGCCGCCGCTTCTGGCTGGACGCGGCCGCCCGTCCGGCCGTCGAACCCGCACCTGCCGCGCCGGCCCCGGTCGAGGCCCCGACCGGGCCCGCCGCCGAGCGGCGGGACGAGCGGGCGCTGCTGCACCAGATCCGCGCCCAGGTCGCCGCCGTCCTCGACTACGAGACCCCCGGCGACGTGGACGCCCGGCTCACCTTCCGCGACCTGGGCTTCGACTCGCTCACCGCCGTGGAACTGCGCGACCGCCTCGCCGCGGCCACCCGGCTGCGGCTGCCGGACTCCCTGGTCTTCGACCACCCGACCCCGCTGCGCCTGGCCGAGCACCTGTCCGGCCTGCTCTACGGCGAGCCCGCCGCCGTCGCGCCCGCGACGCCCGCCCCCGGCGCCGTGAGCGACGAGCCGATCGCGATCGTCGCGATGAGCTGCCGCTACGCGGGCGGCATCGACACCCCCGAGGCCCTGTGGCAGGCGGTCCTCGACGGCCGCGACCTGGTCAGCGCCTTCCCCGAGGACCGCGGCTGGGACATCGCGGGCGTCTACGCCGACGAGGGCCGCAACCCGACCGGCACGCTCACCCCCGCCGGGGCGTTCCTGACCGACGCGACCCGCTTCGACGCGGCGTTCTTCGGCATCTCCCCGCGCGAGGCCCTCGCCATGGACCCGCAGCAGCGGCTCCTGCTGGAGACCGCCTGGGAGACCGTCGAGCGCCTCGGCGTCGACCCGGCCGTGCTGCGCGGCAGCCGCACCGGCGTGTTCGTCGGCGCCACCGCCCAGGACTACGGCCCCCGGCTGCACCAGGCCCCGGCCGACCTCGAAGGCCACCTGCTGACCGGCAACACCGCGAGCGTCGCCTCCGGCCGGATCGCCTACGTGCTCGGCCTGGAGGGCCCGGCGGTCACCGTCGACACGGCCTGCTCCTCCTCGCTGGTCGCCCTGCACCTCGCCGCCCAGTCGCTGCGCCTCGGCGAGTGCGACATGGCCCTGGCCGGCGGCGCCACCGTGCTGGCGACGCCCGGCATGTTCATCGAGTTCAGCAAGCAGCAGGGCCTGTCGGCCGACGGCCGCTGCAAGGCCTTCGCCGAGGGCGCCGACGGCACCGGCTGGGGCGAGGGCGTGGGCCTGCTGGCCCTGGAACGGCTCTCCGACGCCGAGCGGCTGGGCCACCCGGTGCTCGCGGTGATCCGCGGCAGCGCCATCAACCAGGACGGCGCCTCCAACGGCCTCGCCGCGCCCAACGGCCCCTCCCAGGAGCGGGTGATCCGCCAGGCGCTGGCCGGCGCCGGACTCGCCGCCGCCGACGTGGACGCCGTCGAGGCGCACGGCACCGGCACCGCCCTCGGCGACCCGATCGAGGCCCAGGCGCTGCTGGCCACCTACGGCCGGGACCGCGACGGCGAGCCGCTCTGGCTCGGCTCGGTGAAGACCAACATCGGGCACACCCAGGCCGCCGCCGGCGTCGCCGGGATCATCAAGATGGTGCAGGCGATGCGGCACGGCACGCTGCCGCGCACCCTGCACGCGGACACCCCCTCCAGCCGGGTGGACTGGAGCGCCGGCGGCGTCCGGCTGCTGACCGAGGCCCGGGACTGGCCCGAGCGCGGACGTCCGCGCCGCGCCGCGGTCTCCTCCTTCGGCATCAGCGGCACCAACGCCCACATGATCGTCGAGAGCGTGCCGCAGGACGCCCCGGCGGCCCCCGCCGCCACCGGGACCGGCCCGCTGCCGTTCCCGCTCTCCGCCCACGGCGACGCCGCGCTGCGCGCCCAGGCCGCCCGGCTGGCCGAGGCCGTCCGCACCGGCGCCGCGCCGGCCGCCGCCGCGTCCCTCGCCGACCTCGGCCTGTCGCTGACCGCCCGGGCCGCCTTCGACCGGCGCGCCGTGGTGGTCGCCGCCGACCGCGAGCAGCTGCTGGCCGGCCTGGACGCGCTGACCCGGGACCTGCCCGCCGCCAACCTGACCACCGGCACGGCCGGCGCCCCCGACGGCCCCGTGTTCGTCTTCCCCGGCCAGGGCTCCCAGTGGGAGGGCATGGCCGCCGAGCTGTACGCCTCCTCCGAGGTCTTCCGCGCCGAGCTCACCGCGTGCGCCGAGGCCCTCGCCCCGCACACCGACTGGTCGCTGATCGACGTGCTGCACGGCGCCCCCGGCGCCCCCTCGCTGGAGCGCGTCGACGTGGTGCAGCCCGCGCTGTTCGCCGTGATGGTGTCGCTGGCGAAGCTCTGGCGGCACTCCGGCGTCGTCCCCGCCGCCGTGATCGGCCACTCCCAGGGCGAGATCGCCGCCGCGCACGTCGCCGGCGGCCTCACCCTGGCCGACGCCGCCCGGATCGTCGCCCTGCGCAGCCGCTACCTTCGCGCCATCGCGGGCACCGGGGGCATGGCGTCGATCCCGCTGCCGACCGCCGAGGTCGAGGCGCGCATCGCCCGCTTCGACGGCCGGATCACCGTCGCCGCGCACAACGGTCCGTCCGCCACCGTGGTCGCGGGGGAGGCCGAGGCCCTCGACGAGTTCGTCGCCCGGTGCCAGGCCCAGGACGTCCGCGCCCGGCTCGTCCCGGTCGACTACGCCTCGCACTCGCCGGCCGTCGACCCGCTGCGCGAGGAACTGGCCGAGGCCCTCGCCGGGATCGAGCCGCGCGAAGGCCACACGGC
>NZ_JBHVJT010000112.1:0-19251 GCF_042798815.1 Kitasatospora sp. NPDC057738
CTCCACATCCCGCGTCGTCACCGACTCCGTCTGCGCCGTCGTCCCCGACAACGCCTTCCGCCCGACCCGCCCGGCCCGCCGTATCACCCCACCGGAGGTGTCGGGGGTGTGGGTGACCGCGGTCTCCTGCACCAGGTGCGTCCCCCAGGCCTCCGAGAACAGCTTCCCGTCCCACGGCGCGATCCCCGGGAACGCCATCCGGCAGCCGACCGCGCCGAACAGCGGAGCCCGCAGCGCCTCCGGCAGGTCCACCAGCGTCCGCAGCAACAGCACCGCGCCCGCGTTCGCCCCGCGCATCCGCTGCAGGCCGCGCACCGCGGTGGCGTCCAGCGCCGCCGAGGCGTCGTCCACCACCAGGCCCGCGAACAGCGAACGGTCCTCGCGGGCCCCGGCCGCCTGCACGAACTGCCCCACCACCAGCCGGGACAGCATCCGCGCCGCCTCCGGGTGACTCCGCTCGGGCAACTTCACCCGCACCCGCAGCGGATGGTCCAGCACCCGCATCGCGAACGGGGGCCGACCGGTTCCGTCGGTCGCGAAGGCCCCGTCGAAGGCGGGCCGCTCCAACAGCGCCAGCCGGTCCGCCAGCAGCGCCCCGGGGTCGTCCGCCCGGTCGCGCTGCCGCTCCCGGTGCTCCAGGTCCCGCTCGTGGACGGCCAGCCGGCCGGCCACCCCGAGCGCCTTCACCAGGGGCGCCAGCACATCCGGCTCACCCGCCAGCAGCGCCCGCAGCTCCCGCACCCCCGGGTAACGGCCGTACGCCGCGTGGAACGGGCCCACCACCTGCTGCAACACGGTCCGGGCGTGCTCCGCGCGGGCGGTCAGCTCGTCCGGCAGCAACGCCTCGGCCAGCCGGGCGGCCGCCTCGTCGGGGTCCCGTGCGGCGCCGTAGAGGTCCAGCCCGTACAGCGAGGACGGATCACCGGGCGCGATCACCACGTCGTACCAGTCGTCCGGGCCGAGATCGGCGTCCGCCGCCCCGACCACCACCGCACAGGCCGTACCCGACAACGCCTGCAGGCACAACGCCTCCGCCACCGGCCGGGCCAGCCGCGCCGTCTTCCCCGTACCGGCCGGGCCCACCGCCAGCAGCGACGTGCCCAGCACCGCCGGGTCCAGCGCGAAACCGGCCGCCCGGTGGCCCAACGGGTTCTTCGGGACGTCCTGCGCGGTGCCCAGCCGGACCTGGCCGAGCAGCAGATCGTGCCGCTCGGCACGGCCGGGCAGCTCGCGCGACTCGGAAGGATGGGCGAAGGCCGCCGCACCGCGCGAGGCCACCTGCTCGGCGAAGGCGGGCACGAACACCGGGTCCGCCTGGGCGGACTCCCAGGCACGCCGGATCCGCACGTAGTCGACGTCCCCCACGGCCTCACCGTCCAGCCGGGCCGCCGCCCCGACCGCACCGCCCCGGCGCAGCCCGTCCCACGGATCCTGCCCCCGCACACCCTCGGCCGCCCCCGGGGCGTCCTCCTCGACGGGCCGCTCCTGCGTCACCGTGCGCGACAGCAGCGGAGTGACGTAGCGGCGCCACACCTCGGGCCAGCGGCCCATCCGGCCGAAAACCTTGATGACGGCCGCAGCCACCAACACGTTCACCGACAGCCCGACAGCAGTCACGAGGGTCTCGCTGGGGTGTTCGACCCAGACGGTAATCACGATCAGGTGGAGCACGAGCTGAGTGCCGTAGACGAAGGCCGGCCACCCCACCACCGCATTCAGCCCCGCCCGCAGCAGCAGCGGCCAGGTGGCGACCTTGGCCGCCTCCGCCCGCTCCGGGTCGAGGCGGCGGTAGCCGAGCCGGTAGACGCCCGGTTCGGCGTCGGGGCGCGGGGCGCAGGCCCAGGCGGCGAGGTCGAAGGGGGCGGTGCCCCCGCCGGGGCGTTGGTGGGGCAAGGGGCTCGGGGGGCTGGTGGTGGTGTGCTCGCCGTGGTGGTGTGCCCCGTCCTGTGCCATGTACGGCCCCGCTCCCTCGCCCGCCCGCCCGGCCCGACCGCCGTCGGTGCCGCCATACCCATGCCGCCGTACCGGCGACACGCCCGCGCTCAGGGTAGTGGAGCGTGGCCTGCGGGTAGTCGTGCCGCTCGCGCTGGCCGTGCCGGACAAGTCGGACGGCGCACTGCTACCGAGTGGCGCGTGCCCGGGTGGGGAGGGCGGCCGTAGCCTGCGAAGCACCGAGCCGAGAAGTCTGGAGAAACCCCATGAGCGCCGCAACGCCGCTCCCGCAGGAGCGCCGCCTGGTCACCGCGATCCCCGGTCCGAAGTCGCAGGAGCTGCACGCCCGCAAGCTGGGTGCGGTGGCGGCCGGTGTCGGCACCACCCTGCCGGTGTACGTGTCCCGTGCCAACGGCGGCGTGCTGGAGGACGTGGACGGCAACTCGCTGATCGACTTCGGTTCCGGCATCGCCGTGACGAACGTCGGCAACAGCGCCGAGGCCGTGGTGGCCCGGACGACCGAGCAGTTGGGCAACTTCACGCACACCTGTTTCATGGTGACCCCGTACGAGGGTTACGTGGCGGTCGCCGAGCAGCTGAACGAGCTGACCCCGGGTGACCACGAGAAGCGCACCGCGCTGTTCAACTCGGGTTCCGAGGCCGTCGAGAACGCGGTGAAGATCGCCCGTGCCTACACCAAGCGCCAGGCCATCGTGGTGTTCGACCACGGTTACCACGGCCGCACCAACCTGACCCTGGCGCTGACGGCGAAGAACATGCCGTACAAGCAGGGCTTCGGTCCGTTCGCCCCCGAGGTCTACCGGGTGCCGGTCGCCTACCCGTACCGCTGGCTGACCGGTGCGGAGAACGCCGCCGCCGAGGCCGCGGCCCAGGCGATCGACGCGATCAACAAGCAGATCGGTGCCGAGAACGTCGCCGCGATCATCATCGAGCCGATCCAGGGCGAGGGCGGCTTCATCGAGCCGGCCAAGGGCTTCCTGCCGGCGATCGTGGAGTTCGCGAAGGCGAACGGCATCGTGTTCGTCGCGGACGAGATCCAGACCGGTTTCTGCCGCACCGGCCAGTGGTTCGCGTGCGAGGACGAGGGCATCGTCCCGGACCTGATCACCACCGCGAAGGGCATCGCCGGCGGTCTGCCGCTGTCCGCGCTGACCGGCCGCGCCGAGATCATGGACGCCGCGCAGACCGGTGGTCTGGGTGGCACCTACGGTGGCAACCCGGTGGCCTGCGCCGCCGCGCTGGGCGCCATCGAGACCATGAAGGAGCTGGACCTCAACGGCAAGGCTCAGCGGATCGGCGAGATCATGCTGGGCCGCCTGCGGGCCATGCAGGAGAAGTACGAGATCATCGGTGAGGTCCGCGGCCGCGGTGCGATGATCGCCGTCGAGCTGGTGCTGCCGGGCGGCAAGGAGCCGAACGCGGCGGCCACCGCGGCCATCGCCAAGGCCTGCCACGCCGAGGGCCTGGTCGTGCTGACCGCCGGCACCTACGGCAACGTGCTGCGCTTCCTGCCGCCGCTGGTCATGCCGGAGCACCTGCTGACCGAGGGCCTGGACATCCTGGAGGGTGCGTTCGCCGCCCTCTGAGCGGTGTCGCCCGTCAGGTCGTGAACCCCCCGCCGGAGGGTTGTCCGGACAGCGCTGAACGGCCCGTGGGGACCTCTTGGTCCGCACGGGCCGTTCGGTTTCCGGCGTGCCGCGCGGGCGGTCCGGGCATGATCGACGGGGTGCCCCGGAGGTGGCCCGGCGCGGGGTGAAGATGATGTGCGGAATCGCTGAAGGCGCTCGGCGCGGAAAGGCTGTTGACGTAGTGTCATCGCAGATGGACAGCGAGCCTCAGCCGTTGGCGCGGCCGTCCGCGGGGCCCCTTCCGGGGCCGGTCGCGCGGGTGCCGCACGAGGACGACCAGGCCGGCCCGGGAGGGTCGGCGCCCACCGAAGGCCGATCGACCGACCGTCCGACCCACACCCCCCGGGGCGCGCGGAATGGCGATCATCAGGGCCGCCCCGGAGCTCTCCCCCCTGCTCCGGGGCGGCTGTCCGCCGTTCCGGGCCGGGTGGCGCGGTCGGTGGCGGTGCCGGTGGTCGCGGCGGTGCTGCTGGTGGTGGTGTCCTGGCAGGTCGCGGCGGAGGGGCCGCTGCTCGGCGTGGACCGCTGGGTCCGCCGGGCGGTCCGTTCGGCCCATCGGGACTTCCCGAACGCCTTGCTCGACCGGCTCGGTCTCCTCCTGTCGGACCTGGGCAGCAGCGTTCCGGCGGTCCCGGTGCTGCTGCTGGCCGGTGCTCTGGCCGCGTGGCTCGGGCGCCGGGCCGGGGCCGGGCGCTGGTGGCTGCCGCTGCCGGTGGCGGCGCTGACGGCGGTGCTGATCCCGTTGCTGGTGGTCCCGGCGAAGTCGGCCTTCGGCCGGCCGGGTCCGCTCGGGGAGCCGCTGGCGGCGGGCCAGTGGGGCTGGTACCCGTCCGGGCACACCGCGACCGCGACGGTCGCGTACGGGGTGGCGGCGCTGTTGCTGGCCCGGGTGGCGGGGCCGCGCGCCGTCCGGGGGTTGACGGCGGGTGCGGTGCTGTTGTCGCTCGGGGTGGGCGCGGGGCTGGTGTGGAGCGATTTCCACTGGCTGCTGGACGTGGTGGCGAGCTGGTGCCTGGCCGTCCTGGTGCTGTGGGCGTTCGCCCGGTGGCTGCCCCGGCCGGGTTCCGGGGGGCGTCAGGCCTCGGGGGCCTCTTCGTTGCGGTGAACGAGGCCGGGCTCGCCGTTGTCCCGGTGCCATGCGATGACGAGTTCGTCGCGGGCGCCGAAGCGGACCAGGTGGCGGCCGACGACGTCCTCCAGGCCGGGCAGGTTCTCGCGCTCGCCCTCGACGGTGAGCAGCAGCGCGTCGGGCTGTGCCTCCAGGGTGGCGGTGCCGGCGCCGAAGACCATCGTGCCGCGGCCGGTCTCCTCCGAGTAGACGGCCTCGATCTTGCGCCCCATGTGGGCGGTGAGCTGCTTGGCGTAACGGCCCGGGCGGTCGGTGGCGACGCGGGCTTCGGAGCGGGGCATGGGTCCTCCAAGGTCGGGGAGGGGAACTTAGGGTCCCCTCACTCGGGGCAACGCTAACCCAGATACTGAGCTAAGCTCAACATATTTCCGCGATCACCCTCCGCCGCCGGCCGCGGGCCCCGGACCGACGGCTACCCTTGGGCGGACGCCAGCCGAGGAGACCGCCGATGACCACCACGCCGACCGACGAACCGGCGGACCCCTCCTCCGGCCCCCGGTCCGGCACCCCGGACACCGCCGCCGAACTGGCCGACGCGATGACCAGGGCGATCAAGCGGATCCGCCGTCAGACCGGCTGGCGGCTGGAGCCGTACGGCATCACCCCCGGCCAGGCCCGGGCGCTGCGCACGCTCGCCCACGTCCCCGGCTGCGAGACGCCGGACCACGCGATGCGGCTGAGCGACCTCGCCGACAAGCTGCACATCGCCCCGCGCTCGGCGACCACCGTGGTCGACGCGCTGGAGGAGGCCGGCCTGGTCGAGCGCAGCCCCGACCCGGCCGACCGGCGGGCGGTGCGGATCCTGCTGACCGAGGCCGGCCGGGCGGCGGTGGAGCGGATCGGGCAGGTCCGGGACGAGGTGGCGCAGGAGTACTTCGGCGAGGTCAGCCCCGCCGACGAGGAGGTGCTGCTGCGGGTGCTGCGCTCGGCCGAGGCCCGCTTCCTCGAAGCCGGGCCACCACGCCGGTAGCGGCCCCCGGCCGCAGCGCGGTGATCCCGATCCCGGCGATCACCAGCAGCGCGGCCGCGGCGGCGGTCGGGCTGATCCGCTCGCCCAGCAGCAGCCAGGCCGAGGACATCCCGAACACCGGGACCAGCAGCGAGTAGGGCGCGACGGCGGTCGCGTCGTAGGTGCGCAGCAGGAAGCTCCAGGCGACGAAGCCGAACAGGGTGGAGACCAGCCCGACGTAGCCGATCGCGCCCAGTCCGGCCGGGGTGATCCCGCGCAGGGCGCGCAGGTCCGCGTCGGGCCCCTCGACCAGCAGGGACAGGCCCAGCAGCGGCAGCGGCGGGACGGCGCTGACCCAGACCATCCAGCGCAGGGCGTCCGGCGGCGCGGCCCTGCGGGTCAGCACGTTGGCCAGGCCCCAGGCGAGGGCGGCCAGGACGACCAGGGCGAAGGCCCCGAGCGGTCCGCCCGCGCCCTGGTCCCAGGCGCTCAGCGCGATGCCGGCGAAGGCGACCGCCAGGCCCGCCAGCCGCTGCCGGCCGGGGCGCTCGCGCAGCAGTAGGGCGGCGAACAGCGCGGTGAAGCCGGCCTGCCCCTGGAGCACCAGGGAGGAGAGTCCGGCCGGCATCCCGGCGTGCATGCCGAGGAAGAGCAGCCCGAACTTGACCACCCCGAGGACCACGCCGACCGCCACCACCCAGCGCCGGGCGACCCTGGGCGGGCCGACGAAGAAGACCGCCGGCACCGCGACGGCGGCGAACCGCAGGGCACAGAAGAGCAGTGGCGGGAAGCTGTCCAGGCCGATGTGGATCAGGACGAAGTTGAGGCCCCAGACGGCGGCCACCAGGACGGCCAGGGCGATGTGGCGCGGGCTCATGCCGCCCGGACCGCCGTTGCCACTCGTGCCACTCGTGCTGCCGGTGCTGCCCGTGCTGGTGCGGCCGCTCGGGGCGGCGGCGGTTGTCGCGGTCATGGGTCGAGCATGGCGACCCCGGACCGTGTAGCACCAGCGATGAATACTGAAGCGGACACTTTAGGATCACTGCATGATGGATCTGGGGCGCCTGCGGGCGCTGCACGCGGTGGCGGTGCACGGCTCGGTCGGCGGGGCGGCGGCCGCGCTCGGCTTCACGCCCTCGGCGGTCTCGCAGCAGATCGCCAAGCTGGAGCGGGAGACCCGCACGGTGCTGCTGGAACGGCAGGGCCGTGGCGTGGTGCTGACCGACGCGGCGCGCGAGCTGGCCGTCACCGCGCGGACCGTGCTGGGGCTGGTGGAGCAGGCCGAGGTGCGGCTGGAGGAGCAGCGCGGCCGGGCCGTCGGGCGGCTGCTGGTGGCCGCGTTCCCGTCCGGTGCCCGCGGACTGATGCCCGGGGCGCTGGCCGATCTGCGGCGGCGCTGCCCGGAGCTGGACGTCCGGCTGCTGGAGCGCGACCCCTACCCGGCGGCCGAACTGGTGGCCCGGGGCGAGGTGGACCTGGCGCTGGTGCAGGACTGGCCGACCGTGCCGCTGCCGGTGCAGGAGGGGGTCTCCCGGATGGACCTCGGCACGGACCCGGTGGACCTGCTGCTGCCCGCCGACGACGATCTGGCCGCGCTCGACCCGGTGCCGGTGGAGCGGCTGTGCGGGCAGCGCTGGATCAGCGTGCCGCCGGGCAACATCTGCCACGACTGGCTGGTCCGCACGCTGCGCGAGGCCGGCGAGGAGCCGGACGTGCGCTACCAGGTCGGGGAGTTCGAGACGCAGATCGCCCTGGTCGCGGCCGGTCTGGGCATGGGTCTGGTGCCCAGGCTCGGACGGGGCCCGCTGCCGCCCGGGGTGGCGGTCCGCCGGGTGGCGCCGGAGCCCGGCCGCCGGGTGTTCGCGCTCTGGCGCTCCCAGGCCTCCCGGCGTCCGGCCATCACCGAGGCGCTGGCCTCGATGCGGGAGTGCTGGGGGCGGCTTCCGGCCTGAGGGCCGCCGTGTTCGAGGGCATCGCGGGGGCCCGGGCCTCGTACGGGCCTCGTGCGGGCTCGTACGGGCCTCGTACGGGCCTCAGCCGGCGAAGCCGATCACCAGCCACATGAAGCCGACCCCGGCCACGGTGCAGAGCAGGGTGGTGCGCGAGGGGTGCGGGCTGTGCGCCTCGGGGAGGATGTCCGAGGTCGCCAGGTAGAGCAGGAAGCCGGAGAAGAAGCCCAGGTAGAGGCCGAGCAGGTGCGCCGGGATGGTGAACGCCAGGGTGATCGCCGCGCCGGACACCGGGGCCAGTGCGTCGGCGGCGAGCAGGGTCAGCGCCCGCCTCCGGTTGTTCCCGTACAGCCGGGTGATCGTGTACGTGTTGAAGCCGTCGGCGAAGTCGTGCGCGACCACCGCGATGGCCACCACCGTGCCGACCGTGGTGCCGGCCTGGAAGGCGGCGCCGATCGCGAAGCCGTCCATGATGCTGTGCCCGACCAGGGCCAGTGCGGCGGTCATCCCGACGCCCTGGTGCCCGACGGAGCGGGTGTGCCCGTGCTGGTGGCCGTGGGAGTGCGCGGCGTACTCGCCCTCGTGGCCGCGGTGGATGGCGACCGCGCGCTCGATCACGTGGATGGTGAGGAAGCCGGCCGCGAACATCAGCAGCGCCTGCGGGACGCCGTGCAGTTCGTTCGGGGCCTGGTGGATCGCCTCGGGCAGCAGGTCGAAGGCGACGACGCCGAGCATCAGACCGGCGGCGAAGCCGAGCACCAGGTGGCGGCGGTCGCGGGTGCGCTGGGCCACGAAGCCGCCGACGAGGGTCATCAGGAACGCCGCGGCGGCGACCAGTACCGCGGTCATCGGGCCGACTCCGTCCCGGGTCCGGCCTGGTGGCCGGGGCCTTCACCGGGTGGTCCGCCGAGCGTTCTGCCCATTCCTCTCCCCCTGGGATCCGCCCGTGACCGGGCCGACCGCCGACCGTACCGGACGCCCGTTCGACGGCGATCACCCGGGGTGCCGGGCCCGACCGGGAGCCGTGCCCCCAGCCTCGGCCCGGGCCCGCTCGGGCGCCCCCCGGATGGGCCGCCGGTTGGGCTGTCGGAGTGAGGCCGCCCCGCCGGGGCGAGGGGCCCGTCAGCCGCCGGTGGCGAGCGGCAGGCCGAGGTGGGTGTGGGCGAGTTCGCGGACGCCGTCGCCGTCGATCAGGTGGATGTGACGGTGGCTCTCCTCGGCGGTGAGGTCCAGCACCTCCTCGGTGAAGCGGCCGGTGGTCAGCCGCAGCCCGCGCTCGGCGGACTCCTCCCCGACCGCCTCGGCCAGGGTCTCGATCTGCTCGGCGCCGACCGACGCGGTGTCCCGGGAGGCCCAGACCACCCAGCGGCCGGGCAGCGCGGTCCCGGGCGCGCCCTCGCCGGTGGCGACCAGCCCGGCCGGGCCGCGCAGCCGGACGCTCCACTGCGCGATCCCGCCCCTGGTCAGCAGGTCCCGCACCAGCTGGGCGAACTCGTTGGCGGACAGGTCGGAGGCGGCCGGCACGGTGGCCCCGGCCCGGGCGGCCGGCTGGACACCGGCCCGGTCGTACGGGTCCGGGGTGACGGCGGCGCCGAGCTGGCGCAGCCGCACCAGGGCCTCGTCCTGCTCGGCGTCGGCGTAGACGCCCTCGTCGTCGCGTTCCTCGTACGGGGTGCCCGGCGGCAGCAGCCGGGTGCGGGCCAGTGCGTCGCGGTCGGCGTCCACGCTGACCAGGCAGAGCGGCTCGGCCGCGGCGGGGTCGCGCAGCCAGCCGTTGAGGACGACGCCGGCGAGTATCTCGTCGGTGTCGACGGCGTCGGCGGCCTGGAGGGCGCGCAGGGCGAGCCGGGCGACCAGCCGCAGGTAGTCGGTGGCCCGGTCCGCGGGCGGGCGCGGCACCGGGCGGATGTCGCCGTCCGGGTCGAGCCGGTAGCCGGTGAGCGAGGGCACCAGGTCGAGCGGCGGCAGGTCGAGGTCCAGCACGGCGGTGCGGGTGAGCGGGCGGAAGACCGCCCGGCAGGGGGCGGGCAGGTCCTGGGTGGCGGTCTCGGCGGCGGCCAGCGCCCGTTCCAGCAGCGATTCCACCGCGGCCGGTTCGGCCAGCCGGTAGGCCCGCCGGCATTCCTCCAGGCTCTCGTTGTACTCGCGCACGGCGCGGGCCCGGGCCTCCTCGGCCGCCTCGTGGGCGCGCCGGGACTCGTCGGCGGCCGGGCTTCCGGCCTCGGCCCGGCGGGTGCGCCACTCGCGCAGGGCGCGCTGGTGGGTGAGCCGGGCCTGGGCCAGCTCGCGCTGGTAGCCGGAGTCGAGCAGCCGGCGGGAGGGGCCGCTGTCCGGGTCGGCCGCGGGCGGCTCGGCGGGAGCGTAGTCCTCCCAGCGGGGCTCGGAGTCCTCGGCCGCGGCGGGACCGTCGGCCGGGTAGGGGCGGGGCTGGTAGTGGCGCAGCTGACTCTCGAAGTCCATGGCCGAGACGGGCAGCGCGGCCCGTCGCAGCAGGTCGGCCAGCCGGTCGTGCTCGGCCTGGACGGTGCGGGTGCGGTGGTGGGTCAGGGCGGCGGCCCGGGCGTGCGCCGCCACGGCCTCGTCCTGGTCGGCCTCGGCGGGGCCGGACTGGCCGGAGTGGCCGGTTCCGTGGTCGGCTCGGCCGGGGCCGGGGCCGACGGGGTCCGGGTCGGACGGACCGGCACCGGTTGGACCGCGACCTGCCGGATCGCCACCTGCCGGGCCGTCGCCGGACGGGCCGTCACCGGCCGTGCCCCCACCGGGGCGGCCGGCGACGGCGTCGCCCGGCTCCTGCTCCTCCTCGGCTCCGAGGTCGCGGAAGACCGAGGCGAGGAAGCCCGGCCGGGGGAACTGGACGGTGGCGGTTCCGTCGGACTGGCCGTCTGCTGGGTACTGCATCGGTCGTCGTTCCCCCATGCTCGTCCGGCGCCTGCCCGGGGCGATCGGCGAACCTGTGGACCCGCCGCTGCCGGACATTGTCCCCCGAACGGACGCAGCGGTCAGCCAAGCCGCTCAGTTGGTCCGGGTGTTGGTGAGGTGCAGACCGATGTAGCCGACGTAGATCCGGCCGCTGCCGGAGCAGTCGTCCAGGTAGTGCAGCCGGGGCGCGGTGCGGCCGCCGCCGATCCGCAGGTGCGCGCCCATGAACGCGCGCCGGGAGGAGTCGACGCATTCCGGCACCGGCAGCATCCGCTCGCGCTTCCACTTGGTGTGGCTGAACACCGTCCTGGACTCCCCGCGGACCGCCTTGCGGGGCGGGAAGCGGTGGCAGCCCTCGGGGGTTCGCTCGCACCACTGTTTGAAGTCCCCGCCGGCCGCGCCGCGGACGGCCGCCTCGGCGTACTCCTGGAGGGCGGTCAGCCCGTCCCAGGCGAGCCGGGCCCAGCCCGCGCCGGCGCACTGCAGCTCGTCCAGGGCGAGCGCGTTCTTCTGGTCCCCGGTGAAGGTCACCAGCGGGAACTCGCCCAGTCTGGCCATGAGTTCGGAGAAGGTCTCGGGCGTGCCCCGGTGGTCGTGGAGCTGGGCGACGGAGTGCGGCCCGACGACCGGACCACTGCCCGGTGCGACGCAGTGGCGTCCGGTCAGGGCGCGGGTTCCGGAGCGGAGGCGGCCCTCCCGGATGTCCCGGCCGTCGCGGCCCTCCCGGCCCTGGCCCCGTTCCCGGTGCTCGCGGCGTTCCAGGCGCAGGGTGTGCCGGACCCGCTCCAGCTCGTCGGCCCGGGCCTGCTGCTCCGCGCGGTCCTGCTGCTCCTCGCGGACGAGCGCGGCCAGGCCGTCGCCCTGGTCCGGGGCGGCCCGTTCGGCGACCTGTTCGCAGGCCTGCCCGACGACGTGCCCAGCCGTCCGCCCGGCCTGCTCGGATGCCCGCTCGACGGTCTGCTCCGCGGTCTGCTCGGCGGACCGCTCGGCGAACTGCTGGGCGGACCGCTCGGCGGGCTCGCGGAGCTGCGGCGGCGGGACGCGCAGCACCGGGACGGCCGCGAGCGGCGGTGGCAGCGGCTGCTCCGCGGCCAGGCGGCGCGGCTCGCGGGCGAGCAGCCCGGCGGCGCGGCGCAGGTCCTCTTCTATTCGGCCCCGGGCGAGCACCGGATGTCGGGCGCTGTCCTGCCGGGAGGCCGGGTCGACCTCGGGCAGGTAGGTGCGCACCGCTCCGCCGTAGACGGTGTGGTACTCCAGCGCGACGTTGAACCCGGTGCGGGCGCCGGGGTCCAGCACGTAGGTGGTGGCGAGGCCGGGCAGCTGCTGGCAGAGCGGGGCCACCACGTCCTCCACCCAGCGGTCGAGCGGGAGGTTCACCGGGACGCTGGCCACCACCGTGGGCAGCCTGCGCTCGGGGTCGCACAGCTCGTCGATCAGGGCGTCGACCTCGTCGGCCGTGATCACCCGGGGGGTGGAGCGGACGGCGGACGGGCCGTCGGTGGCGTCGAGCAGCGGGAGGAGCGAGCGGGCGAGTTCGGGCACCGGCACCCGGCACGGGGTGCGCACACCGCTGCCGGTGCTGTGTGTCTCGGCCTCCAGCCGGACCCAGGTGGGGCCGTCCGCCGCGGTGGCCACGGTGAGGGTGAGCTGCTGGGTGCCGTGCGGGGCCGGGGTGCGCAGGCGGCGGCGGTCGTAGCGGCCGGCGCCCGGGCCCTCGCGCAGCGGGCCCAGGTCGCGGTCGAGCAGGACGCGCTCGCCCAGGCGGAGGCGCTCGGCGGTGGGAGCCGGTTCGGCGCTCTGCCCGACGGGGGCGCGGTGGGCCGGTGGGGGCTCCTCGTAGCCCTCCTGCTTCAGCCAGGAGGCCAGCTGTTCGTCGGCCAGGGCGACGGCCTCGGCGTGCCCGAGGAGCGTGGTGACCGTCATCCGGTAGGGCGTCGCGGGACCGCGGGGGCCGGGCAGGTCGGCGGCGGCGTGCGCGCGGACGCGGTTCGGGGCGGGGCGGTTCGCGATCGGGTGGTTCGAGGTCGGGTGGTACGAAGTCGGACGGTTCGAGGTCGGGCGGCTGGAGATCGGGTTCGTCGCGGACAGGGGATTCGAGGTCGAACGGTCTGAGGTCATGCGCATACCTCCGCGGTGCGGGGTCGGGTCCTGTGTCCTCCATCGACGGTTTCGTCCGGTTCTGCCGGAACCTTGCCCAGGAAACGCCACGGCCCGGAGCGGAAGTTCCAACTCCGGGCAACGACACTACGTTCGGGTGAATCTGCTCAAGCGTTCTTCCGCGTGGCGCAAGGCCTGGGCTACCGGAAACGGCCGGTCACGGGCCGTCCGACGAGCCGTCCCGCGGATCGTCCGTCCCCCGGGACCCACGAGGTGCCACCCGCCCCGCGGCCGGACCGCTGCCGCTCGGAGCGGCACCGCTCAGACCGGCACCTCGACATAGGTGCGGCCGGCCGGGACCGCCACCGCGGTACCGCCGGTCGCCTCCGCCAGCCAGGTGTGGAACTCCGCCACGTCCGGCTCCGGCACGCCCACCTCGATCCGCACCCCGGTGGCCTCGTAGGCCAGATCGCTCACCGTGTACCCGGCCGCCCGCAGGTCGTTCTCCACCCGCCCGGCCCGGACGTGGTCCACCGTCACCGCGAGCAGCGCGACCGGCCGCCGCTCCAGCAGGCCGATCCCGTCCACCGCCGCCGAGACCGCGTTGCCGTACGCCCGCACCAGGCCGCCCGCACCGAGCTTGATCCCGCCGAAGTACCGGGTGACCACGGCGACGGTGTCGGTCAGCCCGCGCCGGCGCAGCACCTCCAGCATCGGCACCCCGGCCGTGCCGCCGGGTTCGCCGTCGTCGCTGGAGCGCTCGCGGCGCTGCTCGTCGCCGACCACGAAGGCGGTGCAGTTGTGCCGGGCGTCCCAGTACTGCTTGCGGATGCCGGCGATGAACGCCTGCGCCTCCTCCTCGTCGGCGACCCGGGCGAGGTGACAGATGAACCGGGACTTCTTGATCTCGGTCTCGTGGCTGCCGGCCCGCCGGATGGTGAGGTACGGCCTGGCGGTGGGCTCCGGCGTGGCGGACATGGCGGGGAGGTCCTCCCGAGGACGGCGAAGGCTGACGGCGCCCGCCCCGGGACACCGGGGCGGCACCGCCAGCCTAGTTGGCGCACGACGGGAGGACCGGCGGCCGGCGGCCGGCCACGGGCCGCCGACGGGTCAGCGCCCGGCCAGGGCGTTCAGCCGCGCGCGGTCCAGACCGGTCAGCGCGGCGACCTCGGCGAGGTCGACGGCGCCGCAGTCCAGGCCGCGCAGCAGGTAGCCGCTCAGCGCCCGGGCGGTGGCAGGCTCGTCCATCACGTCGCCGCCCGCCTTCGCGACGTACGCGACCAGTCGGGCGGCTGCGACCGCCAGGCCCTCGCGGTAGAAGGAGTAGACCGCGACGTAGCGGGTGGGCAGGTGCGCCGGGTGCATGTCCCAGCCCTGGTAGTACGCGCGGGCCAGCGAGCGGCGGACCAGGCCGTGGTGGAGCTTCCAGGCGGCGTGCACCTGCTCGGTGGAACCGGTCGGGACGACGTTGGTCGAGCCGTCGGAGAGCCGGACCCCGGTGCCCGCGGCCGCCACCTGCATGACCGCCTTGGCGTGGTCGGCGACCGGGTGGTCCATGCTCTGGTGGGCCGCGCTGACGCCGCAGGCGGCACTGTAGTCGAAGGTCCCGTAGTGCAGGCCGGTGGCGCGTCCCTCGGCGGCCTCGATCATCCGGGCGACGGTGGCCCGGCCGTCCGGGCCGAGGATCGCCTGGGTGGTCTCGATCTGGATCTCGAAGCCGATCCGGCCGGCGGGCAGCCCGGCCCGGCGCTCGAAGTCCTCCAGCAGCCGGACCAGCGCGGTGACCTGCTCGGCGTAGGTCACCTTCGGCAGGGTCAGGACCAGGCCCTCCGGCAGCCCTCCGCGGGCCAGCAGGGTGGCCAGGAACAGCTCCAGGGTGCGGATGCCGCGGGCCCGGACGGCGGCCTCCATGCACTTGATCCGGATGCCGAGGTACGGCGGGGCGCCGCCCCCGGCCACCGCGGCGGCGACCAGCCCGGCGGCGCGGACGGCGGCCGCGTCCTCCTCGGCGTCGGGGCGGGGGCCGTAGCCGTCCTCGAAGTCGATCCGCAGGTCCTCGATCGGCTCGCGCTCCAGCTTGGCGCGGACCCGGGCGTGCACGTCGGCGAGCAGTTCGTCGTCCGCGACGCCGAGGGCGCGGGCCAGTTCGGCGGGGGTGGCGGCGTGCCGGTCGAAGGCCTCCAGGGCCCGGCGGCCCCACTCCCGCACGGTGTCGGCACCGAAGGCGTCGGCCGGGACGTAGACGGTGTGCACCGGCTGCCTGGTCCCGGGTTCGCCCGGGTAACGGCGTGCCAGACCGGCGTCGACGGGGGCGAGCAGCGCCTCCACGGCGGCGCGGGCCGCGGTGGAGAAGGAGGCCCCGTCCGTCGGCCCGTTTCCGTCGACCCCGACCCGTGTCATCCGCACTCCTCCATGCCGAACCAGCGCTTCAACAGTTTGTTGAGGCGAAGGTAGCTCCGGCGGGTACGGGCGTCAATGGCCGCCCCGGCACCGGACGGTGGCGGCCGCGGTCAGTCCCTCCCGGCGGCGGCGTAGCGCTCGTTCAGCTCCGGGTACAGGTCGGCGACCTCCTTGGGGTGGACCGAACCGTCCGGACCCTTGCCGGTGACGCCGAACTCCCTGGTCAGCCAGTCGGCGAGGCGCTGGGGGTCGGGCTGGTGGCCGTAGCTGTCCATGTAGGAGACGAGCGCCTCGTAGGCGAGGTCCGGGTCGAGGCGCGCGGGCACCGGAGCAACCGCGCGCTGCTCGGCGTGGACCGGCTGCTCGGCGTGGACGCGCTCCTCGGCCGGGACCTGCTGCTCGTGCTCGGCGGGCTGCTCAAGCTGGTCGGACTGCTCGGGCTGCCGCTGCGAGCCGGCCGCGTGCTGGGCCTGCGGACCGGGCTCGGGCTCGGGGGCGGAGGTGGAGGCGGTGGCGGCGAGGGCGGTGGGCTCCTCGGCGACCGGGCGCGGGGGCTTGAACCAGGGCGAGGCCTGACCGGGCACCCGCCCACCCGGAGCGGCGTCGGCCGGGTGGCCGGTGGTGCGGACCGGGCGCTCGGTCCAGACGTTCAGCTCCTCGCCGCGCGGCTGCGGGACGGCGTCCGCCACCTCGTCCGGCTCCTGGGCGGCCCGCAGCCGGACGGCGGCCAGCTTCGCGAGCATCGGCGCGGCGACCTCGGCGGACAACGGCGCGACGGCCGCGGGTGCCTGTGCCTGTGCCTGTGCCTGTGCCTGTGCCTGTGCCTGTGCCGCAGCCTGTTCGGGCTGAGCCTGCTGAACCTGCTGGACCTGCGGAGCGGCCTGCTGGGCGGCCTGCGGCTCCTGCTGCGAGGGTTGCGGCTGTTGGGGCTGCTGCGGCTGCTGGGCGGGGGCCTCGGCGACCGGGGCGATGGCCGCGGCGGCGCGGTTCTCCTGGCCGGGTATCCCCTGCGCCTCCTGCTCCGGCAGCGCCTCCGGGACCTCGCGCACACGGCCCTCGTCATCCAGCCGGTCGAGCAGCGCCGGGTCCAGCGGCACGCCGAACTTGGCGAGCTTGAGCGGCAGCAGCGCCTGGATCGGCGCCGAGCGGCGCCAGCCGCGGCCGTACCGGAAACGCAGCTGCGCCCGGTAGACCAGACGGTTCTGTTCCAGTCGGATGACCTCGTCGTAGGAGCGGAGCTCCCAGAGCTTCATCCGCCGCCAGAGCCGGAAGGTCGGCACCGGCGAGAGGAGCCAGCGCATCACCCGGACCGACTCCATGTGGCGGTCCGCCGTGATCGCCGCTATTCGGCCGACCGCGTGCCGCGAGGCCTCGACCACGACGACGAAGAGCACCGGAATGACCGCGTGCATCCCCATGCCGAGCGGGTCGCCCCAGGACGCGGCCGCGTTGAAGGCGATGGTGGCGACGGTCAGCAGCCACGCGGTCTGCCGCAGCATCGGGAAGGGTATCCGCAGCCAGGTCAGCACCAGGTCGAGCGCGAGGAGCACGACGATGCCGGCGTCCACGCCGATCGGGAAGGCGTAGGAGAAGGCGCCGAAGCCCTTCTCCTCGGCCAGCTCGCGCACCGCGTTGTACGAGCCCGCGAAGCCGATGCCCGAAATGATGCAGGCACCGGCCGCGACCAGGCCGAGCAGGCCACGATGGGCCTTGGTGAGCGTTGGGCGTGCCATTACGTCTATCAACCCCTGGATGTCGGCCGCTGGCGTACAGTGCCTCGGCTGCCGGGTCCCGTTGGTCGGGCCGCCGGACGGCTGAGCAGCCTCCGGGCTCGGCCCACCGGAGTTTACTCGTACGCGTGTTTAAGCGTTCCCACAGCCTGGGGTGTCACAGTGCGGCGGCCGAACGCCGGCCCGGCACCGTGAGGATCGGCGCCGGGGGCCGGCCGGACCGTCAGCGGGTCTGCCTCGCCGTGCCGTTGAGGTAGGCCAGTACGGCCAGCACCCGGCGGTTGGCGTCCTCGTCCGGGGCGAGGTCGAGCTTGCCGAAGATGTTGGCGATGTGCTTGGCCACCGCACCGTCGCTCACCGACAGCCGGGCGGCGATCGCCGAGTTGGAACAGCCCTCGGCCATCAGTTCCAGCACCTCGCGCTCCCGCGGGGACAGCCGCAGCAACGGACCGGGCCTGCGCGCGGTGGTCTCCATCAGCTTGGCGATCACGTCCGGGTCCATCGCCGTGCCGCCGGCCGCCACCCGGCGGACCGCGTCGATGAACTGCCCGGCGTTGAACACCCGGTCCTTCAGCAGGTAGCCGATCCCCCCGGTGCCGTCGGCCAGCAACTCCCGCGCGTAGAGCTGCTGGACGTGCTGCGACAGCACCAGCACCGGCAGGCCCTGGATCTCCCGCCGTGCCTTGAGCGCGGCCTGCAGGCCTTCGTCGGTGAGCGTCGGGGGCAGCCGGACGTCGACCACGGCCACGTCCGGCCGGTGGGTCAGAAGCGCCTCCAGCAGCTCGGGACCGGTCTCCACCGCCGCGGCGATGGTGAAGCCGTGCGCTTCCAGCAGCCGGATCAGGCCCTCGCGAAGGAGGTAGAGGTCCTCGGCGAGGACAACTCGCACGGCAACTCCAAGGTGATGGTGGTGGGTCCGCCCGACGTGCTGTCGATGGAGAGGACACCGTCGAAGGTACCCAATCGCTTCTCGATACCACGCAGTCCGGTACCCCGCGAAGGGTCCGCCACCCCCACCCCGTCGTCCGTCACCGTGATCCGCAGGAGGCCGGCCCGGTAGAGGATGTCCACCCAGACCTGCTCCGCCTCCGAGTGCTTGGCCGCGTTGGCCAGCAGCTCGCAGATGCTGAAGTACACGGCGGCCTCCACCGGCGCCGGCGGACGGTCCGGCAGGCTCACGCACACCTCGGTCGGCAGCGCGCTGTCCAGCGCGAGGGCCCGGACGGCATCGCCGAGTCCGCGCTCGGCGAGCACCGGCGGGTGGATGCCGCGCACCAGGTCCCGCAGCTCCTGGAGGGCCCGGGCCGAGGACTGGCGAGCCTCGGCCAGGAGCTCCCGCGCGGCCCCCTGGTCGGTGTCCATCAGGTGCTCGATGGTGCCCAGCGTCATCCCTATCGCGACCAGTCGCGCCTGGGCGCCGTCGTGCAGGTCCCGCTCGATCCGTCGCAGCTCGGCCGCCTGGCTGCCCGCCGCGTCCGCCCGCGTCTCGGTCAACTCGACGACCCGCCTGGTCAGCTGGGCCCGCGTCGCCCGGCCGTCCTGGTCCAGCACCCGGCGGGCGGCCTCCGCGTACATCCGCACCGCGAACGGGGCCAGGAGTATGCCGCCGACGACCATGGCGGCTCCGAGCACGACGCTCAGCAGCATGGACGCCATCCGGCCGCTCAGCGGGCCGAAGTCGTCCGCCGGCACCTGCGAGGACAGGGCGTAGGCGACGCCCAGCCCGAGCAGGACGGCCACCGGGCCGGCCAGGGCCACCACGAGGAACGGGTTCACCAGCAGCCAGAGCAGCTCGCCGCGGGTGGTCCGGTCCCGCAGGCCCCAGTGGACGATCTGCGCGTACTTCGCCACCGTCCGCGACCGGTGGTAGGTGTAGCCCGTCCACCAGTGCCCCCGGCCGTCCAACTCCAGCTCCGGCCAGGGCTCGTAGACCGCCGGCAGCCGTATGCCGAACCAGCGCTCAAACTGGCCGCGGGTGCGGTTCGCAGTACGGCGGACGCTGGCTGCGGCCACCACACCACCGGCGGCCACTGCCACCAGAAGCGCGAGGAAGAGCCCCAGGTCGTACGACTGCAGGAGCCGGGCGGTTATCGCCCCCGAGAAGATCGCCGCGCCCACCGGCAGCACCACCCCCGGCACCGCTGCCAACACCACCACACCGAGCCGCGCCAGCCCCTCACCGCCGGCCTTGAAGGCCGCCTGGGCCTGAGCACGTACGGACGCGCCGCTCGTACGACTCACTGTTGTCACGGGAAGCTCCTGATGCCGGTACCGATCGTCCTCCATCAGTCTTCACGAACCGTCCAGCACCCACACTGGCCATGGCACCCCAATCCCGAGGTGGACCTAGGACCACCTGCGAGTGGAGGAAGTGACACCGACCGGTGAGACAGTCCGGAAATGCGAAGAACCCCCATCCGGATCCCGGATGGGGGTTCTTCTGAAGAATTGTTCGGCGGCGTCCTACTCTCCCACAGGGTCCCCCCTGCAGTACCAT
>NZ_JBHVJT010000113.1:0-19249 GCF_042798815.1 Kitasatospora sp. NPDC057738
CCTCGTCACCGCGGCCGCGCTCCGCGCCTCCGCCGACCGCGAACTCGCCGGCCGGCCCCGGGCCGAGCACCTCTGGGCCCAGGCCTGGTACTGCGCCCGCTGCGGCACCGCCCACTTCCCGCCCACCACCGGCTCGCCCACCGGCGTGCCGACGGCCGCCCTCAGCCTCCCGGAGTTCCGCCGCGTCGTCTGGACGGCCGGCGGCTACGGCCACCTCGCGGACCGGTACTGACTCAGAACTCGCTGGTGTCGAGGTCGAGTTCGAACGGCTCGGGCAGTCGCACCGGCACCCCGAACGGATGCGGCCCCTCGACCCGGGTCCAGCCGAGCGCGCCGGGTTGGGAGAACAGCGTGCAGGCCCGCTCCTGCCGGTCCACCAGGAGGTAGAGCGGCGCACCGAACCGGGCGTAGCGCCCGCGCTTCACCGTCCGGTCGGTGTCGGCACCGGAAGGCTCGGTCGCCTCGACCACCAGCAGCGTCCGGTCGGGCGTCAACGCCCCGCCGTGTACGGCCAGTTCGGTCGACACGACGGCCAGGTCCGGCACGTAGCGGTCCGCCGTGCCCGGCAGGGCCAGATCACCGGAACCGGAGCACAGGCCGCTCGGCCGCAGGGCCGGGGCGAGCTGCTGCCGGAGCAGGTCGACGGTGCTCTGGTGCGCCCAGGAGTGCGTCACCGGGACGGCGGCCCCCTCGATGATCTCGCTCTCCACGCGGCGAAGCCTATCGGTCTCCACTGATGTCCCGCTCTGGCCAATTGAACAAGCGCTTGCTTAGAATCGGGCGCGTTCAGCCGTCGAGCCCGAGCGCCCCTGGAGACGTCATGGCCGGAGCCACCGGAGTCAACCGTCAGATCCGCCTTGCCAGTCGGCCGGTCGGGGAGGTGCGTCCGGAGGACTGGGCGCACGGGGAGGAGGCGGTGCCGGAGCCGGGCGAGGGCGAGTTCCTCGGGCGGACGCGGTACGTGTCGCTGGATCCGGCGATGCGGGGATGGCTGGACGACCGGCCGTCGTACCTGCCGCCGGTGGGGCTGGGCGAGGTGATGCGGGCCGGCTCGGTGGTGGAGGTCGTGGCGTCGAACCACCCGGGGTTCCGGGTCGGGGACCACGTGGTCGGGGCCTTCGGGGTGCAGGAGTACGCGGTCTCGGACGGGAAGGGCGCGCTCACGGTCGATCCCGCGCTCGCGCCGCTGTCGACGTACCTGGGCGCCCTCGGGATCCCCGGGATGACGGCGTACTTCGGGCTGCTGGAGGTCGGGGCGCTCAAGGAGGGCGAGACCGTCGTCGTCTCCGGCGCCGCCGGGGCGGTCGGCAGCATGGTCGGCCAGATCGCCAAGCTGAAGGGCTGCCGGGTGGTGGGCATCGCCGGCGGCCCGGAGAAGTGCGCGCTGCTCACCGGCGAGCTGGGCTTCGACGCCGCGATCGACTACCGCACCGAGGACGTCCGCAAGGCCCTGCGCACCCACGCCCCGGACGGCATCGACGTCTACTTCGACAACGTCGGCGGCCCCGTCCTGGACGCCGCGCTGACCCGCCTGGCGATGCACGCCCGGGTGGTGGTCTGCGGCGCCATCAGCCAGTACAACAACGAGGGCGCCGTGCAGGGCCCGTCCAACTACCTCTCCCTGCTGGTGCGGCGGGCCCGGATGGAGGGCTTCGTGGTGTTCGACTACGCCCGCCGGTACCCGGAGGCCGCCGCCGAGCTCGCCGGCTGGATCGCGGAGGGCCGGATCAAGGTCAAGGAGCAGGTGGTGGAGGGCACCGTGGACGACTTCCCGGAAACCCTCGGGATGCTCTTCCGGGGCGAGAACACCGGCAAGCTGGTGCTGCGGCTCGTCTGACGCACGGACTCCCCGGGCGGCCGTCACCCCCCTACGGCCGCCCGGGATCCCGGGGTCGGACACGGGGAGCCCGGGGTCGGACACGGAAGCCCGGGGTCAGAGCAGTCGCTTGATCTCGCCGCGAGCCCGGTAGAAGCCGCCCGAGGCGGACTCCCGCACCTCGGCGACCAGGTAGCGGGCCCCGGCGATCCGGATGTCCTTGGGGAACTGCACCCGCCACGACGGGTCGTAGCCCTGCGAGACCACTCGCATCCGCAGCCGGACGCCGTCCTGGACGCACTCGACCTCCACCTCCGCGCCGGTCCGGGCGGTGACCACCTCGACCGTCTCCGGCCCGGCGCCGGCCAGCACCGGCTCCCAGCCCGCGCCCTTGATCTCGGCGGTCTCCGGCAGCGTGCCGTCCTCCGCCGCCCGCACCGCCTGCTCGCCGGCGTCCAGGCAGGCCAGCGAGCCGTCGGTGGTCACCAGGTAGAGCCGCCCCGCCCGGTACTGCATGCTGTACGCCGAGCCGCAGCCGGTGGCGAGCTTCCACAGCCGGGTGCCGTCGGCGGTGAAGCAGTACACCGAGGAGTGGTTGTCCCCGGCGAAGACGTACTCGCCGTCCGGGGAGGCCGCGCAGGAGAAGACGGCGGCGTCGCAGCGGTAGGCGGCCACCTCGGCGCCGTCCGACTTGCGCAGCCGGTGCACCCAGCCGCGGCCGGTGCCCGCGAACACCTCGTCGGCCTCCTG
This sequence comes from Kitasatospora sp. NPDC057738, assembly GCF_042798815.1. NCBI lineage: Bacteria > Bacillati > Actinomycetota > Actinomycetes > Kitasatosporales > Streptomycetaceae > Kitasatospora > Kitasatospora sp. NPDC057738. Next base: position 2,567 of record NZ_JBHVJT010000113.1, read on the forward strand.
CCAGCCGAACAGCACCTCGCCGTTGGTCGGGGTGTGCCACCGCTGGTCGCCGCTGCGGTTGTCGTAGCGGGCGACGCCGCGCGAGTGGCCGTGGTAGACGCCGTCGGCGTCGCACCGCACCATCCAGCCGGACCGGCCGTCGGCCTGGCGGCGCCACTGGAACTCGTCCTCGTGGTCCACCGTCGTGAGCCCGCCGCGCTCGTCGGCCACGCCGAGCACGCCGTCGTGGATGTCGAGCCAGAAGATGTCCACGTCCTGGGCGATCTCGTACGCCACCCGCGGGACCTTGCCGCCCAGGTCGTACACCTTGCCGTCGTCGCAGCCGGCGTAGATCCACCAGTCGTCGGCGACGATGCACTTGACGCCGTCCGGCAGGCCGTAGCGGGCCGTCACCTCGCCGTCGTGGGTGAGGGTGTAGACGTCGCCGCGCTCGTTGCCGACCCAGGCGTGCTCCTCGCCGACGAAGATCCCGAAGGCGGGCGAGCCGGAGCGGAAGCGCCACAGCAGCGGCGCCTGACGGGCGGTCGAACGGCTGCTGACGATCTGCCGCCTGGTCACCGCCCGGCGCTGCCGCACGCCCCGGACGGCCGGGGCGTAGCCCTTGCGGACCTTCTCGCCGATCTTCTTGGCCGCCGACGCGGCCGCCTTCTCCGGGCTCGGGAACGTCGTCGACTTGCTCTGCCCGGGCTCGCCTATCCGCCCGTAGCGCACCGTCACCACCTGGCCGGCGAGCCGCACCTCGTAGAACTTGTGCGCGCTCCCCTCGTCCTCGGACAGTTCGAGGTACGTGACCTGCTCTTCCACGGCGACGGACACGACGGAGTCCCCTTTCGGGCAACGGAGATGGGGGTCGGTTCGGGACCGGCCCGCCGACACCTCCCAAGCTACGGCCTGGCACTGACAGTCGGCTCCGGCCGGCCCCGGCTCGGCGCAGCGCAGCTCGGCTCAGCGCAGCTCGGCCAGGAGGGCGCGCAGCCGTTCGTCCTCGCGGACGATGTCGTACGCGAGGCCGGAGGTGACGATCCGGCCGTCGCGCTCGACGAGCTCGCCGACGTACCGGAGAAGGCCGCTGTCCCGGGCGGCGGCGCCCAGCGCGTGCAGCGCCTCGCAGCCGCCCGTGACGTCGGCGCCCGTCTCGACCGCGTGGAGCGCGGCCCGGGCGAGGCGGCCGAGGTCGACGGTGTCCGGGTCCGCGATGTCGAGCAGGGCGCGAGCGGCGCCGGCGGCCTTCTCCGGGTCGTCGAGCAGCGCTTCCAGCCGGGGAATCAGGTCCCGGCCGGCCGCCCCGAGGGACGCGGCCGCGCGCAGCGCGCCGACCACCGTCCAGCGGGCCCACAGCCGGCTCCCGGCGGTGCGGTCGAGGACGGACGCCAGGATCCGGACGGCCTCCTCGGCGTCGCCGTCGATCTGCCAGACGGCGCGGGCCGTCGCGACGTCGGCGTCCAGCTGCGGGGCGGTCGGCTCCGGGTCCTCGCTGACCGCGGCGAGCAGGGCCGGGAGCAGCCCGGCGGCGGCCGGGCCCAGGTCGGCGGCCGCCCGGGCCGCCTCGGCCCGCTCGCGCGAGGCCGCCAGCCGTTCGGTGGCGGCGGCGAGCAGGAGGTCGGGTTCGCCGGTGACGTCGTAGTGGGCGCGGGCCGCCTGGAGCTGTCCCGCCTCCGCCCGCAGCGCCTCGGCGGCCCGCTCGCGCGCCTCGGGCGGGCCGCCGGCGACGACGGCCGCGACGGCGGAGGCGGCGTACGGGAAGCGGGGCAGCACCGCGCACAGCTCGGGCAGGCCGGCGACGGCCCGCGGACCCCACCGCCGCAGCAGGTGGACCAGGTCGGCGGTCTCGTTGGTGCCGAGCCCCTCGACGGCCAGCCGGGCGCGCACGGCGGTGAGCAGTTCCGGGTCGAAGGGGAAGGCCGGGGCGCGCGAGTCACCCGCGGCGTTGCGGGCGCGCGGGCGGCGCTCCAGGTCGCGGGCCAGCAGCGGGGCGGCCTGCCGGGGGGCGATCCGGACCAGCGCCGCGAGGGCCTCGTCGGCCACCTCGTCGCCCGGCCCGTCGCCCGGCCCGTCGTCCGGCCGGTCGGCGAGTCCGACGAGCACGGGGGCGGCCTCGGCGGCGATCGGGCCGAGCTTGGCCAGCAGGCTCGCCGCGGTGTCCTGGGCGGCGAGCGGGGCGACGGCCGGGATCAACCGGGACGGGGCGCCGCGCGAGACGTAGCAGGCGTGGTCGGCCGCCCACAGGGCCTCGGCCTGCACCTCGGGGCGCGGGTCGCGCAGGGCGGCCTCCAGCAGGTCGAGGGCCGCCTCGCGGTCGGCGTCGGTGTCGCGTTCCAGCAGGGTGTCGACGACCGTGTACAGCAGCTCCTCCTGGTCGAGGCTGTAGCGGTCGACGGTGAGCTCGCGGGCGGGCAGCAGGCCGAGCACGGCCGCGTGGTGGACGGCCCCCCAGCGCTCCTCGTTCCGCAGGCAGACCAGGACCGCGGCCAGCCGCAGCGGCACCGGGGTCTCCTCGCCGAGCAGCACCCGGGCCTCCCCGGCCGCCGCGCTCAGGTCCACCCGGCCGAGGGCGACGAGCAGTTCGGCGGCCACCTCCGGATCCTGCTCGGCCGCCCAGCGCTCCCCCAGGGCGGACGGCGCGGCCGCGCCGTCCCGGGTGTGGCCGACGGCCCAGGCGGCGGCCAGCCGGACGGTTTCGTCCGGGTCGGCCAACAGCGGCATCAGGAGCGGCAGTTGGGCAACCACGGCAGCCCGGACCGCGCCCTCGGGGACCTCCCACTCGTCCTCGCTCTCGGCCAGCCCGCCCAGCAGGCACAGCACGTCCACCGTCCGGATCCCGGCGGCGGCGATCCGGGCCAGGTACGGCACGGCGTCCACGCTGGCCGAGTACACGGTGCCCTGGTGGAGGATGCTCCCGTACAGCTCGGAGACCGCCTCCGCGGCCGCCCCGTCGTCACCCTCGGCGAGCGCGCGCAGCAGGTCGGGCAGGTCCTCGGCGCAGCCGTAGGCGTGCGAGACGGTGGCCCAGGGGTGGTCGTCGAGCCCGGCGAGGGCGGTGGTGAGGTCCATGGCCGCGATCCTGGCAGGCGGGACCGACAACGCCGCCGGGCGGGGAATACCGCAGTGACGGGGGCGACGCCGCTGCCGGTGCGCCCCGGGTCCGGACGACCGCGCGTCAGCCAGTGCCCGAGCCACGACCGCCGGAACCCGGGTATCGGCATCAATGTCAGTGCCCCGCGCTACGCTCCCGGCACCCTGAGGAAACACCGGGGCCCGCTCCCTCGAATTCGCCTACGGGGAGCGGGCCCCGGACTTCGCCGGGGCCTCCCCGGCGGTCCACGCAGACGCTGCGGTCCGTCAGGTCCGGCGGGCGTGCGAGGCGAGGCGGTCGGCGAGGGCGGTGACGAGGCCTCGAAGCTCCTCGGGCCGTTCGATCACGAAGGGACGGTCGATCGCGGCGAGCACCGGAGGCAGCCAGTCGAGTCGCTCCGCCCGGAGCTCGACACGCAACCAGCGCTCGGAGCTCTTGTCCGCGTCCGGCTCCGGCTCCAACTCCGGCTCCGGCTCCGGCTCCGGCCGCGGTTCGGGTTCGGGTTCGGATTCGGATTCGGGTTCGGGTTCGACCAGGATCGCGACGCTCTCCGGGAGGTGGCGGCGGATCCACTCGGGCGTCGCGCGGATCCGCAGCGTCACCTCGTGCCGGTAGTCGGCCGTGGCCAGGCCCGACACGACGCGCTCGGCCGGCTCCGGTCCGGTCGGTGCCTCGAAGGAGCCGGGCAGGGCCCTCGCGTCCGCGACCCGGTCCAGCCGGAGGGTCCGGTCCTGGCCGATCCCCGCGTCCGCGCCGGTGACGTACCACCGGCCCGCGTGGGCGACGATCCCGTACGGATGCAGCGTGCGCTCGCTGGGCCGGCCGTTGCGGTCGGTGTACCGGACCGCGACCGGCCGTCGATGGCGCACCGCGTCGGCGAGGGTGAGCAGGACCCCGGTGTCCGGTGCGGCGGCCTCGCCGGGCCGGTCCGTGGTCCCGAGCGGCCGGTCCGTGAAGGAGAGCGACTCCAGGAGCGTGTCGAGTCGGCCGGCCAGGTGCCGGGGCAGCACCCGCCGGATCTTGGCCGCCGCGGTCTCTCCCGCGGTGCGTTCGGCCGTCGCCAGTCCGGCCCTGGGGCCGGTGAGCAGGCCGAGCAGCACCGCCAGGGCCTCGTCGTCCCCGAGCATGAGCGGGGGCAGGCGGTGTCCGGGTGAGAGCCGGTAGCCGCCGTACCGGCCGCGTACGGACTCCACGGGCACGTCGAGGTCGACCAGGTGGTCCACGTAGCGCCGCACGGTTCGGCCGTCCACGCCTAGCCGGTCGGCGAGCTCGGCCACCGTGCGGGTGCCGCCCGACTGCAGCAGTTCGAGCAGGGTCAGCACGCGGCCGGTGGGTCGGGACATGGCGAAAGTCTAGGACGAATAGGGGACCGATTCTGTCCACTATTCCTCCTAGTCTGCCGAACGCACGACCGGATGTCCGGACGACCGCACGACCGCACGACCGCACGACCGCGGCCGTTTCCGCTTCGCATCCGTTTCCGTTTCCGTTTCCGTTCCGGCATGACCGAGGAGAACACCCCATGGACTTCGTTTCGATCCGCATCATCACCGGCGACGTCGCCCGACTGGTCGACTTCTACGAAAGCGCCCTTGCCGTCCGGGCGCAGTGGGCCACCGAGGACTTCGCCGAACTCCGGACGGCGGGCGCGACCCTCGCGATCGCCGGGGTCCGCACCGTACCGCTGTTCGCCCCCGGCTCCGCCCGGCCGGCGGCCAATCAGAGCGTGATCACCGAGTTCCTCGTCGACGACGTGGACCGGGTCCACCGCAGCCTGTCCGGGTTCGTCACGGACTTCGTCAACGAGCCCACCACGATGCCCTGGGGCAACCGCTCGCTGCTGTTCCGCGACCCCGACGGCAACCTCGTCAACTTCTTCACCCCCGTCACCCCGGCGGCCGTCGCGAAGTTCGCCCGCTGACCGGACGCCCCGCGTACCGCCCGCCTCCACCGGGTGGGCGGCACCACGGCCGCGTCCGTGCCGTCGCGGCCGGCGCACGCCGACGGCCGGAGAGAGCCGGAGCCCGGCGGCCGGGCGCTGCCGGCCAGGACGGCGCTCAGAGCCAGCCGCGCTCGTCGGCGACCCGCAGGGCCTCGCTGCGGTTGCGGGTGCCGGTCTTGGCGATGGCCGACGAGGAGTAGTTGCGGACCGTCCCCTCGGACAGGTAGAGCTTGGCGGCGATCTCGGCCACCCCGGCGCCCGAACGGGAGGCGTTCAGCACGTCGCGCTCCCGGGCGGTGAGCGGGGAGGCGCCCGCCGCGAGGGTGGCGGCGGCCAGTTCCGGGTCCACCACCCGCTCGCCCGCGGCGACCCGGCGGATCGCGTCGGCCAGCACCTCCGCCGGGGCGTCCTTGACCACGAAGCCGAGCGCGCCCGCCTCCATGGCCCGGCGCAGGTAGCCGGCGCGGCCGAAGGTGGTGAGGATGACGACCCGGCACCACGGGGCCTGCTGGGCCAGCACGGCGGCGGCCGCCAGGCCGTCCAGCCCGGGCATCTCGATGTCGAGCAGGGCGACGTCCGGCCGGTTCTCCCGCGCCGCCTCCGCGACCTGATCGCCGCGGCCGACGGCGGCGACCACGGCGAAGTCGTCCTCCAGGTCGAGCAGGGTGCACAGCGCGGTGCGGACCAGCTCCTGGTCCTCGGCGAGCAGCAGGCGGATCGGGCGGATCGTCATGTCGTCCCTTCGTGGCCGGAGTCGGGGCTGGCGGGATCCGGCCCGGCGGCGTCCGGCCCGGCGGATTCGGGTCCGGCGGGGCCCGCACCGCCCGGCGGGACGGTGACCAGCAGCCGCCACCCGCGCGGGTCGAGCGGGCCGGCCTCGACCGTACCGCCCACCGCGGCGACGCGTTCCCGCAGCCCCGTCAGGCCCTTGCCGTCGCCCGTACCGCTGTTGCCCCGGCCGTCGCCCGTGCCGCCCGTACCGCCTGCATCACCCGGCCCTCCCGGTCCGCTCCGGGCGGCGGCGGCCCCGTCGTCGCGGATCTCCACCGAGGTGGCGGTGAGCAGCACCGAGCAGCGCTCGGCCCGGGCGTGCCGGACCACGTTGGTGATCCCCTCGCGCAGCACCCAGCCGAACAGCTCGCGCTCCCCCGGCGCGACCGCGTCCGCCGCCGTCGGCAGGTCGGCCACCACCCCGGCGGCGCGCAGCAGTTCACGGCCGCGGGCGATCTCGCCGGCCAGCGTCACCTCGCGGTAGCCGCTGACGGCGGCGCGGACGTCGGACAGCGCCTGGCGGGACAGCGTCTCCACCGCCGCCATCTCCGCCACCGCCAGGTCCAGGTCCTTGCCCGCGAGCCGCTGGGCGAGGCGGGACTTGACGGTGATCGCGGTGAGCGAGTGCCCCAGCAGGTCGTGCAGGTCCCGGGCGATCCGGTTGCGCTCGGCCTCCGAGGCGAGCCGTGCCACCTCGGCCCGGGCGGCGACCAGGGCGTCGTTGGTGGCGGCGATCCCGGCGAAGGCACCGCAGGTGAGCGAGGTGAACAGCAGGGCCAGGGCCTGGAATCCGCCCGGACCGGTGTGCCAGGGGCGCACCGCCCAGGGCACCACCAGCGCGGCCAGCGTGCCGGCCGCCACCACCCGGGCGGCGTGCTCGCGCCACTGGATCGCCACCGCGGAGACGACCACGGTGGCGAGGAAGAAGGCGTCCTCGTGGGCGAACGGCAGCGCGGCCAGGAACAGTGCCGTCATCATCGCCAGCAGTGGCACCGTCCAGCGCCGCCGGCCCAGCCCGAGGGCGAGGGCCAGCAGCGCGTAGCAGAGGCAGAACGCGACGACCACGGCGTACCCGGCCACCGCGGCCGCCCCGGAGACGGTGCCGCCGACGGCGACGGCGGTGAGTGCGGGGAAGACCATCATCCCGCTGGCCAGCAGCGGGCGCCGCCAGCCGTGGCCCCAGTGCTGGACGGGACCCGGTGCGGCCCCCGGGCCGGGGGCCGCGGTCGCGCGGTCCGTGCCCGTGCGGTCCGTATCCACGCGGTCCGTGCCCGTACGGTCCGTACCCACGCGGTCCATGCCCGCACGGTCCATGCCTGCGCGGTCGCGGTCTCCCGCGCGGTCGCGCTCGCGGTCGTCGCCCGCGCGGTCGAGGCCGGTCACCCTCGTTTCCCCCTCCTCAGAGCCTGGCGAACAGGCTACGCAGGTGCCGTCCGTTGACCACCGCGGCCACACCCAGCAGGGCGAGCCCGCAGACGCCCTGCTCGACCTTCATCCACACCGGGAAGGTCCCCGGCAGGGCGATGATCGTGGCGATGGCGACCAGCATGACGGCCGAGAGGATCCGCAGCCGCCGGAACGCGCCCCGGGAGCCGTTGGCGGCCCGGACGGTCAGCAGGAGGGTGAGGGCGGCGCTGGCCACGACGATGGTGCCGCGGACCAGCACCGGCGCGTTGACCATCGTGTGGTGGTCACGGAGGGCGACGGCGGCCGCCAGTGTGACGACGCTGAGGCCGAGATAGGCGAGCACGAGTCGCCGGACGGTGCGGAAGGCCCGACGGGTGTCGGGGTGCTGCAGGTCGGTGTCGTTCATGGCATCCATGCTGGTCGTGGACCTGTTTCCGGGGGCAGTGTGTTCGCACACCGGCGCACCGTGACAATTGTCAGCGGGCCGCCGCCGACGAGCCGTTGACGACGGACCGTCGCGGCCCGACCGTCGCCGGCCGAGCGTTCCGGGCCGACCGCCGTCGGCCGCCCCTGTCAGCGCCCGGCCGCCTCCGCCCGGTCCCCGTCCAGCAGGCGCACCATGTGCAGCTTCGCGACCGCCCGCCCGTCGACCAGGACGGCCCTCGGCTCGCGCCCCCACACCTCGAAGCCGCAGGCGGTGTAGAGCCGCAGGGCGGGCTCGTTGCCCTCCGAGACGGTCAGCAGCACCTGCCGCAGCCGCCCGTCCCGCGCCGCTGTGCGCAGCACCTCCCGCACCAGGGCGCGGCCGATCCCCCGCCCGGCGGCGCCGCGGGCCACCGCCATGCCGTACAGCGTGCCCTTGTGCCGCTCCTGACCACGCTGCGGCACCTTCAGCCCGGCGGTGCCGACCAGCGCGCCGGCGTCGTCGAAGGCGCCGATCAGCGCGCCCGGCCCGGCCTCGGCCCCGGCCAGCCGGTGCAGCGTCTCCGACAGTGGCCTGCCGGCCTCCTCGGCGTGGCTGGAGGTGAAGGCGCTCGGCGTCCCGCGCAGCGCCGCCAGCCGGAAGGCCCGGTACGGTTCGGCGTCCGCGACGCCCAGCCGGCGCAGCACCACGGGCCGCGCCCCGGCACGCCGACCGTGCTCAGCCGAGACGGACACGGGTGCACCTCGTCACGTACGGCAGGGCGATCTCCTCGCGGTCGGCCAGGTCCGGGTGGGTGGCCAGCAGCTGCTCGACGTCGGCCAGCAGGCGCACCCGCTGGTCCTCCGGCAGCGCGATCACATAGCTGCGCGAGGCGACCATGTCGACGATCCCGGCCCGGGTGGTGACGTGCTCCCAGCCGATCTCCAGCCGCTCGGGCGCACCGAACGGCGCCGGGAGGACTGGCCTGGTGTCGATCCGCGGCGGCGACGCGCGGTGCATCAGCACGCCCAGGGCGGCCGCCCAGGGTTCGGACTCGTCCCGGACGTTCCACACCAGCGCGAGCGTGCCGCCGGGGGCGAGCACCCGGGCGATCTCCGGCACCGCGACCGCCGGGTCGAACCAGTGCCAGGCCTGCGCCACCACCACGGCGTCCACGCTGCCGTCCGGCAGCGGGATGTGCTCGGCCGAGCCCGCCCGGACGGCCGCCTTCGGCACCGTCGCGGCCAGCCGCGCCCTCATCCCCTCGTCGGGCTCGACCGCCACCACGTCCAGGCCCGCGTCGACCAGCAGACCGGTCAACTTGCCCGTCCCGGCGCCCAGATCGAGCACCCGGCGGGCCTCCCGGGGCACCGCCGAGCCGATCAGCACCCGCGGATAGCCCGGCCGGCCGTGCTGGTACGCGTCCACCGCCACCCCGAACGACCGCGCCCGCAGCCGTCCGGCCCACCGCCTGGTCGCACCCTGCCGCGTCATTCCGCAGGCCCGCCCGATCTCCTCCCAGGTCGCCTCCCGCCCGCGCCGCAGCTCCTCCACCAGCTCCGTCCGCCGCTCCTCCAGCGCCTCGATCACCCCCGACAGCCGCCGCAGCCCTTCCGCCCCACCGCCACCGGCCACATCCTCCGCCACCCGCCGACCAAGATCGCCCGTCTCCATGGCCCGGCACTGTACGGACCCGAGCCGGAAGCCGTCAACCATCATTGCCCTGTGACGCAACATCCGTTGCCTCCGACCGTGCCACCGGCCCCGGCCGTGGTGGTGCGGCCGGGGCCCGTCAGCGGCCCACCGTCACAGCGGCCGGAGCGTGAGCACGAACTGGGGCAGCGCCAGCAGGAGCAGGACGGTGCCCGCCTCGATCCAGCGGTACTTCGCGCGGATGATCGCACTGGTACCGGCCAGCGCCGAGAGCAGCGGGCCCGCCGGATCGCGCCCGGCCCGCTCGAAGGCCCGCCGCAGCCGATCCGGACCCGCACCCGGGGCGATGTGCTCGAAGTACCCCGGACCGGCCGCGGCACCCCGCCGCCCCTTGCGATGACGGGGAACCAGCGCGGAGGCGAAACAGCCCACCGCCAGCAGGGCGCTGGCCACCGCACTCCACCGCAGGAGCGGAACCGTCCACGCCAGGGAGCCGGAACCGGCGCCGCCGTCCAAGGGGACGAAGGTGGCGAGCACCGCACCGGTGAACGCCAGGAAGACGGCGGCCTTGGTGTCGGCCCGGACCAGCTCCGCACTGTTGGCCGCCATCAGGCGCTCCATCGCCGACACCGAGGACGGGGTGGTCACCGCTGTCGGCGCGACGGCCCGGCGGGACCGTCGAACGGCCGGCCGCCGAGGGCTTCCGGCGACGGACCGCCTGCGGGGCGCACGGCGCACCGGCGCACGGCGCACCGGCTCGCGGCGCACCGGTTCGCGGCGCACGCCTGCCGGGGTCATCGCGGCACCCCGTTCGGGACGCCGTTCGGGACACCGCCCGCCCAACCGTTGACATGGGTGTGGAGCTTGGTGAAGCCCGGCCCCGGCCCGCCGGGCTGCGGGGCAGGCCCGGGGACCTGCCGCCCGAGGGCGACCAGGCGGTCCCGCAGGATCCCGGACAGCTCCTCCTGCTCCTGCTCCGTCAGCCGGCCCAGCATGAGGGCCATCCTGTCCTGCCAGGTGCTCTCTCCCCGGAGCAGGTCGGAGTGGCCGACCACCCAGTCCAGGACATCGCGCACCTCGTCCGGCTTCCTGGCGAGCCAGAGGGCCGCGAGGGCGACCGGACCGTCCTGCACATAGCGCCGGCAGAACTCGTACTCCTCCTTGCTCTTGGCCGTCCAGTCGAAGGGCACGTCCATCGCGTCCGGCTCCCCGAGGCGCAGTTCATTGCCGTGCTCGCGCGCGGAGACATCGGTGACGCGGTAACCGAGCCCGTAGTGGGGCAGCACGTACGGCGCCGCCAGGTACTGGATCAGCTCCTCGGGGCCCAGCCTGGTGCCCGCGGCCGCGAACTGCTCCCTGAGCTGGTACAGGCGCCCGTCGAGGTCCTTGCGCACCGGCAGCCATCCCAGGCTGGTCCGGGTCTGCACGGCCCGTGCGGCGTCGTGGACCCACCAGAGGACGTGGACCTCCAGCGAGGCCGTGCCGAACGAGGTGGGAAGGCGGACATCCCGAGTGCCCGGCCGCTCGTTGAGGTCGACCAGGTACGCCTGGTCGAATCCGCGCAGTCCCAGCCGAGCGGCGACCCCGCCACCCGGGTTCGGACGGCCCTTCCCCAGCTGGCGGTACACCCCGTGGCGATCCCCCAGAACCAGGGCGCGGTCGCGCCGCCCGGACCAGCGGTGCCGGAGGATCTCCCGCCAAGGAGCGCGGGTGGCCCGGGTGTAGACGGGCGGGTCGGTGTCGAGGGTCATCGGGGGCCTCCGAAGGCAGGAGCGGAGCGGTAGGGCTGCGGCTCGCCGCGCCGCCAGGCCTCCAGGGCACGGTGGGCGATGTCGCGGCCCGCCAGGTCGGGGTCGTCGCTGCGGTCGATCTCGACCATCAGCCTCAGCTCGCCGGGCCGCATGTCCTCGGCGAGCGCCGCGAGCAGCGTCTCCACGGCGGCCCGGAGGGGTTCGTCCCAGACTGCCCGACGGCACCAGCCGAGCAGCCTCGTGCGCGAGCTGTCGAAAAGGGTCTCGTCATTGAGGCAGTGCCGAACGAAGGCCGTCACCGGTTCGCCGAACTCGCCCTGGAGGAGCAGTTGTTGCTGGAACCACGAAGGGTCTCGGAGCAAATCGAGGAAGGCCGTGTGCGCGAGCACGGCGTCACGCTCGGACCGGTCCGCCCACTCGATGAGCTTGCGGAACACCGCCGTCTGGTTTCCGCCGTGGAAGAGGCTCCACAGGGCCCAGCGCACCCTCACGGCGACGATGTGCTCGCGCTCGTCCTCCCCTCGGTAGCAGCGCCGGAGCAGTGCGAGCGCGAATTCCGGCCGGGCCGCTCCGAAGTCTCCACCGCAGGCACCGGCCGCGGTCGAGCGGAGCTGCCAGCCGCCGCTGTAGCTCCAGCTGTCGAGGCGGTGCTTCACCTCGCCGACGAGAATCGGGTCCTGGGCCGCGATCCCCAGCGCGTACGCGGCGATGCTCTGGCTCTGCGTGTGCTCGGACTTGGCCAACTTGCGGATGTGACGCAATGCCTGACGGCCACCGCTCCAACCCGTGGCGAGCCCCACCACCCGCCCCATGGGCTCGGCCAGGTCGGACTCGGAATCGGAATCGGACACCTTGTCGATCCACTCGGTCAGCAGTCCCGGCACGTCCCCGTACTGCCGCCACACGTGTCGCAGCACCGTCTCCGCCTGGCGGTGCCGCTTGAAGCAGATCGGCTCCACCGTGTAGGTGTAGCTCGACGTCCGCAGGGTCCCACCGGGCGCGTGCTCGGCCCGGACGGTCGCCAGCAGTTCGTCCAGCGAGCGCCGGAGAACGAACCGCGGGTTCGGCCGGGGCGCCTGGCCCTCCCCGTCCGCATTCGGCCGCACGACCGCGTCAAGGCGACCGTCGGCCAGCTTGAGCAACCGGTCGGTCTCGTCCAGGACGATCCGGTGGTCCAGGCCCTCCAGGACACTCGTCACCAGCAGGAACGCCAGCGCGTCCGGGTCCTCACGGAGCTCCTTCAGGAGGTCGGGGACCTCTGTCTCCGCGAGGAAGCTGAGCCGCTGGCCGAGGTCGGCCAGTTCAGGATCGTCCTCGCGCGCCCGCGTCACCTCGTCCACGAGCTCGACGACCTGGGCCGGCACCAGTTGGGGAGCCAGCAACTCGTCGAGGTCCGGCTCCAACCGGTCCAGCAGGTCCCGGCGTCGCCCCTCGTCCGGCAGTACCGCCTCCAGCCGTGCGTCGAAGACCGCTCGCGGTGCCGGAGGCGCATAGGACACCGGGCGGATGTCCATCGCGCGGACGAGACGGCGACACAAGCCCGGGTCGTGCGGCAGCAGCACCACCATGCAGGCGTCGGCCGTCTCCAGCCGGGCGCGCAGCTTGGCGACAGCCGTGGGGCCGAGCTGGACCGCGGGCGACAGGCCGTGCACCAGGTACCCGCGCGCCTCGCTGTGGGTGGGCCGCCAGGACGACAGGTCCGAGTCGCTGTCGAGCGCGCGCAGGGCCATCGTGCTCCCGCCGCCCTCGAACAGCAGGTTGAGCGCAGTTGTGCGGCGTCCGGTACCGGGGTCGCCGGCGAGGAAGAGCAGGCGGGTGCCGAGCGCGCTCAGCCCCTCGGCGAAGCAGTCCGGCTCCGCGAAACCGGTCCGTGCGGCCAGGATCTCCATCGACGAGATGGGTCCGTCCTGTGCCTCCACCCGCTCGCCGCCGCCCGGGGCGGCCCCGACGCCGCCGTTCTCGACGCGCTGGTCCCCGTGCACCGAACCGGTGTTGATGTTGCCACCCGGCGCGAAGATGAAATGCGGGCGGTCCCCTCCCCAACCGGCGAACCGGTCCGCCAGGTCGTCGATCCCGAAGTCGGCGTCGAAGTCGGGATCGAAGTCGTCCGCCGCGCCCGGCCCCTCGATGGCCGGGCGTTCGTCGGGGCTCACCGGTGGTGCTCGTTCTTGTCGCCGTGGACGGTGTCCTTGTTGCCCCGGACGTAGTCGCCGCCGAAGCCTCCGTACGAGTCGCCCCCCGCGTTGGTGACGCTCTGACCGCCGTACACCGTGCCGCTGTTCAGGTTGCTGCCGTCGCCCCGCTGGGTCACGACCGTCCTGGGCGCCCGGCGCCCCTCCGCCGGCCGGTCCGGCTTCCGGCCGTCCCGTCCCTCCTGCTCCTCCACCACGGCGTCGCCGAGGATCCTGCGGTCGTACAGGTTCCCGGACGGCGAGGGCACGTACAGCCATGCCTGCTGGTCGAAGCGCTTGCCCTCGACGGTCGCCGGTACCTCGATGAAGTGGTCGGGGTGGCGCCCGGTGTAGCCGCTCGCCACCGCGTCCTGGTAGCACCGGTCGGACAGGATGGCGGCGACGTGGGTGATGCTCTCATTGGAGGCGGCGAGCATGGCCTTCACCGGGCGGGAGTCGAGCAGCCGGTGGGTGTCGTTGCGCGGGGTGCCGTTGCCGTCGAACTCGCCGCCGGTGTCCGGCAGCGGGCCGATGTTGAGGCTGACCCGCAGCCGGATCCGCACCGTGCCGACCGAGTGCACGTTGAACTCGGTGAGCACCTCCTGGAGGGTGTTCAGCCAGGGGTGGACGAGGAAGGGCATCCAGGCCGGGTCGAAGCCGAACACGTATCCGTCGCCGGTCGAGTTGGGGAACCTCCGGTCCTGCCAGACGTCGCCCAGCCCGGCCCGCTCGAAGGACCACTGGAGCACCTGCGGCACCGACCTGCTGATCACGCCGTGTTCGATCGCCGGGTGTCCGGTGAAGTCCTTGGCGTCCACGGCGACGATGCCCCGGTACGGCGGGAGGTGCCGGCTGCGGCTGTACGGCAGGGCGCTGGCCTCGGGCATCGGCTGGTCGAACTCCGTCATTCTCTGCTCCTTGTGGTTCCCGTGCTGACCTTGCGCCACCAAGCTTCGCGAGGTTGCGTGGCGCGGTGTGCTCACTCGGTGCGGAAAACGAGTGACGGAGGTCACATCGACGGAAGGTTGAGGTGACGGCTCGTCAGTCGCGCAGGGATGCGGCCGCCCGGCGGAGGGCGGGGAGGTCGTGGAGGGCGATGGACTTGCGGCCGGCTTCGACGCGGTGGGCGGCCAGGGACACCAGGGCCGCGGTGACGGTGTTGCGGGAGACTCCGAGGTGTTGGGCCAGTTCGTCCCGGGTCAGGGCGAGTTCGATGCGGCGACCGGCCGTGGGCACCGGCCCTGCGGAGAGGTCGGCCAGGGCGACCAGGGCGGCCGCCAGCCTGGGTACGACGTCGCCTCCGGTCCGGGCCAGGTCGGACTCCCGCAGCCGGCTCATGGCGTAGCGGACCAGCACGGGAAACAGCCCGTGCTCGGCGACGAAGCGCAGGAAGGCCGTCTTGGTGACGACCACGACCGTGCAGTCCGAGATCGCCTGGACGCTGGCCGAGCGGACGCCGTCGTCCAGGACGGCCACTTCCCCGAGGAGTTCGCCGGGGCCGCGGAACGCCAGCAGCCGGACGTCCCCGTTGCGTTCCCGCCGGCTCACCTTGGCCACTCCGGCCAGCAGCGCGAGGACGTGGGTGCCCGGTTCGCCCTGGCGCAGCAGGGTGGTGCCGATGGGGTGCCGGCGCTCGAACGCCTCCGCCAGCATGCCCGTCCAGACGGCGTCGCCCATGAGGTGGCGCAGGGTCCGACCGGACGGATCCGGTGCTCGGCTGTCGTGATCGTCCATGCGACGAGCCTAGGAGGAATCGGTCACCGCGGGCCGGGGAATCGGGACGTCGCCGTGCGGCTCGCCAGGCCCGGCCGTGAATCCCCTTCCGGGTGATTGCCACCCGCCCGGTTGACCCGGTTCGCCGCGCTTAGCACGAACTCCGCGCGAGGTGGCTGGACTTGGCGAGGAAACCCTTCGCATGAGCGAATCCGGAGCGGGTCGGCGGCGCGCGGGCGGCGGGGCGAGAAGCCTGGTGGGAGGGCGGTGGCCGCTCCGGGTTGCGACTGGTGTGCGAGATGTCGGTGTTGTCCGGCTGGATACGACAAGTCGGTTGCGGGACGGTATTTTTGACTTTCGGTCAGGATGTCCTGAACTTGGCTATGCTGCACCACCACGCCTGCGGAGCCGATCCCCCGCCTGTCCCCCTTTGCTGTTCCGATCGTTTGAGGATGCTGAATGCTTCGAGCTGGATCGTCACTCGCCAGACGGCGCCAAGCGCCCCTGCTCGGCTGGTTGTTGCCGACGGCCGTGATGGCGGTGGCCGTGGCGGTCGCCGCGGTGGTGGTGTCCGCCGGGGCCCGGGCCGGGGTGCTGTGGTGCGGGGCGACGGGCACCGTGCTGGTGGCCGTGGTGGCCGCCGAGTCGGCACGCCGCGGGCGGGCGCTGAGTGAGTCGCGCGACCGGCACGCCCGGCAGGTGGAGGAGTTCCAACGCCGGCTGGCCGGTCAGGAGGACGAGCTGGACCGGCTCGCCCGGGGCGAGATGCGCCGGATCGTCGCCGGGGCCCGCTACGGGTACTCCTTCGACGTGCTGACCCGCCCGCTGGAGGAGAGCGACGCCCCCGTGTCGCCGCGGTTCCGCCGCTCCCTGGTGGCCGTCGCCGAGGCCGTCGCCAAGGCCGTCGACGACGAGGTCAGCCGGCGCGACTCGGCCGAGCGGGCCTTCGTCAACATCGCCCGCCGGGTGCAGGCCATCATCCACCGGCAGGCCAAGGATCTGCGGGAGATGGAGGACCGGCACGGCAACGACCCTGCGGTCTTCGACGACCTGCTGCGCCTGGACCACGGCAACGCGCTGACCGGCCGCCTGGCCGACAGCATCGCGGTCCTGTCGGGCGCCCGCCCCGGCCGGCAGTGGACCCGGCCGATCGCGCTCTACAGCGTGCTGCGCGGCGGCATGTCCCGGATCCTGGAGTACCAGCGGGTGGACCTGCACCCGGTGGCGCAGATCTCCGTCACCGGACCGGCCGTCGAGCCGCTGATCCACGCCGTCTCCGAGCTGCTCGACAACGCCACCCGCTACTCGCCGCCGCACACCCACGTGCACCTGAGCGCCTCCGAGGTGCAGAGCGGGATGGCGATCGAGATCGAGGACGGCGGCCTCGGCCTCACCGACGAGGCCCGGTTCCGCGCCGAGCGCTCGATCCGCGAGGCGATGGTCTCCAAGGACTTCGACGACCTCACCGAGTCCCCCCGGCTGGGCTTCGCCATCGTCGGCCGGCTCTGCCAGGCGTACGGCTTCCAGATCTCGCTGCGCCGGTCCGCGTACGGCGGCGTGCGGGCGGTGCTGGTCGTGCCGCAGGAACTGCTCACCACCGCGCCGCCGACCGGGCGGGCGCACGGCATCGGCGCCTTCTCAGGCCCCCGTCCGCTCCCGGCGAACCCGCCCCGGCACGCGGCCCCGGGCCGTCCCTGGGGCACCCGGACGACCTCGGCCGGCGTCGGGCCGTCCTACGGTTCGACCAACCCGTGGGGGCCGTCCGGCCCGGGCGCCGGGGACGACGAGGTGATCGTGAC
>NZ_JBHVJT010000114.1:0-18296 GCF_042798815.1 Kitasatospora sp. NPDC057738
GCGGGAGCTCGGGTCCGGACCGGCGTACCGGTGGCCCGGGGCGCCGGCCAGCAGCAGGGCGGCCAGTCGGCGCCCGTGGGCGGCGCTCAGCACGGCGATGCCCCGGCCGGTGGCGGCCTGCTCGTTCTCCGTGTCGCGGTTCATGCCGACCCCGCGCCACAGGCCCCAGGAGATCGTCCAGGCCGGGGTGCCGCTCTCGCGGCGCAGCCGCTCGACGGTGCTCTCCAGGTAGCGGTTGGCGGCGGCGTAGCCGGTGGAGCCGACCGCCTCCTGGAGGCCGATCATCGAGGAGAAGGCGACGAACTGTGCTCCGGGCCGCTCCTTGACCAGCTCGATGAGGTGGTCGGTGCCCTCGGCCTTGGTCCGGACGGCCTCCCGCCAGCCCTCGGTGCCGGTGTCGGCGAGGAGCGCGAGCCGGTAGCCGCCGGCCAGGTGGAGCACGCCGTCCAGCGGCGCCTGCCACTCCCGTTCGGCCTCGGCGACGACCTCCGCCAACTGCTGACGGTCCGTCACATCGGCCTGTCGGTAGCCGACCTGGCCGCCCTGGGCGGCCAGTCGGCGCAGTGCGGCCCGGCGTTCGGCGGCCTCCGCGGTCGGGGCGTCCAGGTCGCTGCGGCCGACGATCAGCAGTCGGGAGCCGTACTCGCGCAGCAGCCCGGGCAGCAGCTCGGCGGCGATCCCGCCGAGGCCGCCGGTGACGAGGTAGCGGGCGCCGGGGGTGAGCAGCGAGCAGCCCGCCCCGGACGGCTCGGAGGCGGCCTCGGCCGTCTCCAGCCGGGGGACCCAGGGGCGGCCGGCGCGCCAGGCGGATTCGGGTTCGGGCCGGGGATCGGTGAGCAGGGCGAGCAGGGCGGCGGCCTGGTCCGCGGCCGGTGCCTCGCCCGGCAGGTCGAGGTGCCGGGCGGCGGGCACCAGTTGTTCGGCCCGCGCCCCGGCGGTCAGCGCCGCGGTCAACGCGGCCGCGGGCCCGGGGAGTTCTCCGGGGAGTACGGCGTGCAGCCCGGCGCTGACGGAGACCAGTTCGCGGAGCGGCGGCCGGGCCGGGAGCGCCCGGAGCAGGGCGAGCAGTGCCTCGTCCGGCCGGTCCGGTCCGTCGGCCGTCGCGCTCCAGAGGTAGACCAGCCGGTCGGCCGTCCGGTCCCCGAGGGCCCGCAGCCAGTCCTCGGGGTCGGTGGTCGGCGGCCGGTCCACCACCAGGGCGTTCGGCAGGGCGGCGGCCAGGGCCTCGGTGAGGGTGCCGGGGCCGGACGGGCCGAGCAGCAGGATCGTTTCGTCCGCCAGCGGAGCGGCCACGGCCTGCGGAACCGGGCGGGGCTCCCAGCCGAGCCGCCGCACGCAGTCCGGCAGCGTCCGGGAGTTGGCCTCGGCCAGGTCCAGCGCCACGACGTGGTCGTCGAGTTCGCCGTCCAGCAGCCGGCGGCGCAGCGCGGTGCGCTGGATCTTGCCGCTGGTGGTGCGGGGGAACTCGGCCGCCGGGACGGGGAGCACCAGGGCGGGCGCGGGCTGTCGGCGGGCCGCCAGCAGCTGCCGCACCTCGGCGGCGACGGGCGGCGCGGGGGCCTGCGGGTCGCTCTGGACGTAGGCGATCACCAACTGCTCGGTGCCGGTGCGTTCGTCCGGCACCCCGAAGGCCGCGACATGGCCGGAGCGCACCCCCGCCACGGAGGCCACCACGTCCTCCAGCTCGTGGCAGAAGTAGTGCACGCCGTTGACGATGATGATCTCCTTGCGACGGCCGGTCAGCACCACCTCGCCGTCGGTCAGGAAGGCGAGGTCCCCGGTGTCGAACCAGTCGTCGCCGACGAAGGCCTCCTGGTTGGCGGCCGGGTTGTTCAGGTACCCCGGCGTCACCCGGCCGGAGCGGACCTGGAGCCGGCCGACCCAGTGCTCGGGCAGCGCCCGCCCGTTGTCGTCGGTGACCCGCATCCGGGTGCCGGGCGCGGGCCGTCCCATGCTGAGGAAGCCGGTGCCGCGCTCGGCCGAGTCCGGGTCGGCGGGCTCCAGCCGGCCGCTGAGCGAGTCGGTGCGCACCAGCCGGCGGGAACCGTCCTCGTGGTAGCGCTTGTAGGTGATCACCGTGCAGGTCTCGGCCATGCCCCAGCCCAGCAGCAGGTGCTCGGGGCGGACGCCGAACGGGGCGGTGGCGGCCAGGAACTCGTCCAGCACCGCCTCGGTGCACTGCTCGCCGGCGTTGATCAGCGACTTGACCGCGGACAGGTCCCAGTGGCGTCCGGGCCCGGCGGCCCGGACGGCCTCGGCGACCAGCCGGTAGCCGAAGTTGGGCGACCAGGAGTGCGCGCCCCGGTAGCGCTCCAGCGCGTCCAGCCAGACCAGCGGGTCGGCGAGGACGAGTTCGGTGGGCACCTGCACCTGGTCGGCGGCCAGCACCACGTCACGCAGGTGGAACATCAGCAGTCCGGCGACGTGGTCCAGGGGCAGCCAGTTGACCGTGGTGTCGGCCGGATCGCAGCCGTTCGCGACGGCGCCGGCGGTGTACTCCAGGATGCCGCGGTGGGTGATCTGCACCGCCTTGGACCGCCCGGTGCTGCCGGAGGACAGCTGGAGGATCGCGACGTCGCCGGGGGCGGGGGCGTGTTCGGCGGCCGCCGGCCGGTCGCCGTCGACGGGCCCGTCGGCGGGCCGGTCGACGGCGATCACCCGCAGGCCCGGCGCCGGGTACAGCTCCCCGAGCCGCTCCAGGCCGTCCACCGCCGGCCCGCAGGCGAGCACCGGCGGCTCCTCCAGGGTCTGCCACGCGTGCCAGAGCTTCTCCAGGACGGGGTTGCGCTCGTGGTAGTCCGGCGGGCGCGCCACCGTCACCGGCTGGACCCCGCCCAGCAGGCAGGCCCACAGGGTGGGGAAGTAGAGCTCCGGCTCCGGGACCTGGAGGATCACCCGGTCCCCGGCCCGCACTCCGGCGGAGGCCAGGGTGGTGAGGATCTCGCGCGACCGGGCGAGGAGTTGACGGTAGGTCAGCCGGGTCGCCTCGCCGCCCGCCCGGACCAGGTGCAGCCCCCGGTCGGGGTGCAGCTCGGCGGCGCGCAGCAGTGCCTCGGGCAGCGTCCGGGGCGCGTCCGGCGCGGGTGCGGGCAGCGGGGCGCCGACGGCCTCCGTCCCGGGGCCCGCGGGCGAGGCCGCCGGCTCCGTCGGGGCGGTGCCGGCCGTCGCCGACGCCTCCCCGAACGGCCGCCAGCGGTCGGTGAGTTCACGCAGGTGGCGCAGGGCGGGGCCGGGCGCGGCCGGCGCCCGGGTGAGCGCCGCGGCCAGGGCGGCGGCGTCGGGTTCGCCCTCGGGGGTGCGGACGATGCCGTCCAGGAGGTGCACCTCGGCGCTCGGGTCGGCGTCCAGCAGCGCCGCGGCGGCCCGGCGGCGCAGGGCCTCGGGATCGCCGTCGACGGCGGGCACCAGGTAGGCCCGCAGGCCTGGGCGGCCGTTCCCGTGCTCGACGGGCAGCAGCGCGCAGTCCGCGATCTCGGGGCGCAGCAGCAGTCGGGCTTCCAGGGTTCGCAGCCGGCCGTGGTCGGGACCGGTGGGGCTCATGACGTTCGGCACCTTTCGGATCGGTGCCGGGGCGCGGGTGTGGGCCGCCCCGGGTCAGGGAGGGGAGCGGAGACGGGTGGCGCGTACGGCGCGGGGGCGCCGGGGAGTGCGAGGGAAAGCTCGGTGTCGCCTACGGCGCGGGCGCCGGAGGGTGGTGCGAAGGAGCGGTGTCGCGTGCGGCGTGGGGGTGTCGCGGAAGTGGTGCGTCGGGCCGGTGTCGCGTACGGCGCGGGACGCCGGGGTGGTGGCGGGGGCCGGCGGGCGGGCCGCTCAGCGGCGGCGGCGGGTGCGGGCGACCAGGACGAGGAAGGCGAGCGCCAGCACGATCGGGACGGCGTGCGAGACCCCGACCACGGTCAGCGGGCTGACCACCGCCAGCAGTGAGCCGCTCAGCAGCATCCCGGTGCCCATGCCGACGTTCTCGGCGGACGCGAGGATGCCGAAGGCCTCGCCGCGCCGCTCGTCGGCGAGGGCCTGGATCCGGGTGGTGTAGGAGATCTCGGTGAAGCCGTCGCCGAGGCCGGCGCCGATCGCGACCAGCAGGAAGAGCGGGGTCGGGAGGTCGGTGAAGACCAGGATGAAGCAGGCGGACATCAGGCAGGTGCCCAGCGCGAAGCCGCGCTCGCCGGGCTCGATGCCCCGGCGCAGCATGAACCGGGAGACCAGTTGCTGGGCGCCGAGGTTGCCGATCGCCCAGGTGGCCCAGAAGGTGCCGAGCAGTGCGGCCGGGTTGTCGGGGGAGGACAGGTTGGCGAAGACCGGCAGGCTGATGTTGTGGGCGGCGGAGCCGAAGGCGTCCAGCAGTCGGATCCCCGCCATGGCGCCCACCACCGGAGCGGCCCGCAGGACGACCAGTGCCTGCCACCGGGGGCCGCGCTTCCCGGCTGCCGGGGCGGGTTCCTCCGGCCGGGTCTCGGGCTCCTCCGCCGGGGCGGCCCGGGTGGGCAGGGGCAGCCGGACCACCAGCGCCCCGAACAGGGCGAAGCTGGCCGCGTCGATGAGCAGCGCGGCCCGGAATCCGGCCCAGGCCACCACCACGCCCGCGGAGGCGAAGCCGAGCACCATCGCCGTCGAACGGCAGCTCGCCATCAGGCTGTTGGCCCGGGCGCGGCGTTCGGCACCGACCATCTCGGGGATGCTGGTCCGCAGCGCGACGGAGGCCACCGCGGCGGCGCCGCCGAGGACCAGGGCGAGCGGGTAGAGCACGGGGATGCGCATCGAGGCCGGGACGAGGGCGACGACGACCAGTGCCAGCGCCTGGGCCAGGGCGCAGCCCGTCATCAGCCGCCGTCGCTCCAGCCGGGCCACCAGCCGTCCGGCGACCAGCCCGCCGACGAGGCCGCCGCCCAGTCGCAGGACCAGGTACCCGGCCGTGCCGAGGGCGTTGCCGGCGGCCTCGTAGGCGAACAGGCTCAGCGCGACCAGGTCGAGCTGGCTCCCGTACATGTTCAGGGCGTCGCCCGCGGCCAGCCGGTAGAAGACCCGGGGCAGCTTGCTCGCGGTCTGGTGCGTTGCTTCCAATGCGGTGTCCGGCACCGTGGTCCCCCCGGGCACGCCATATATGGCGGTTCAGTGTGACATTGCACCGCAACCTAGAGGGTGAACGGGTTCCAGATCAATGCTTAGATCATTTCCTGTCCAAAAGATCGCGCACTCGGCCGACTTACTGTCATCTTTCGCGCCACTCTGGCCAGTTGTTGGCGTACGGACAGACAGGCGGGGTGGGCGGCGCGGGGGTCAGCGGCGGCCGAGGAGCCTGCCGAACCAGCCCTTGCCCGCGCTGTCCCGGGCGGCGCAGTCGCAGCGGGCGGACGCGGGCACCCCGGCCAGGACCTGCTCCACGTGCATCCCGCACCCGGCGAAGGTCGGCTTCCCGCAGGTGCGGCAGGCGACTCGTCGGCACATCTCGTTCTCCGTTCTCCGGGCCCCCAGGGGTGGGGCCGCCCTGTCAATATACCCCACCCCGTATTCGGAATGTCGGATTCGTCCGGCCGCCGGGGCCGGAACGGCGGCAGGGCGAAACCGGTGCGAGGAGAGCCGGCGTGCGGAGGGTCGGGGTGCGGAGGGTCGGAGCGCGGGGAACCGGCGTGCGGAGAAGGAGTGCGCCGAGAAGGGGCGCCGAGGAGGGGGCTGTCAGACCGTCCCGGGCCGGGCCTGCGGAATCGCGTAGGTCAGCGTGGCGCTGGCCACCAGGACGCCGTCGGCGTCCAGCAGCTCGGCCAGGACCACGCACAGCCGGCGCCCGAACTTGGCCGTCCTGGCGTGCACGCGCAGTGCCCCGGGGCGCGGCCGGTTGAGGAAGCTGATCTGCAGCGAGCTGGTCAGCGCCATCAGGGTGGGCCCGAGCCGGGCGTTGATCAGGAGGAACGCGGCCAGGTCGCACAGCCCGGCCTGCTCCGGGCCCGAGACGGTGCCGCCCGGGCGGGTGCGCAGCCGGTCGCCGTCCACCGCCATGGTCAGGGCGTGGCCGTCCACGTCGGTCACCCGGCAGGCGGCGTAGTCGGGGAACTGGTCGGTGATCAGCTCATTGAGCCGGTCGGGGCCCAGGAGGACGTCGACGGTGGCGACCGCCGTGTTCGAGTCGGTGGTCATGGGGGTCAGCGTAACCGTCGGCCCGGCGGTACGCCCGGAGTGGTCCAGGCCTGCTTCCGGCCAGCTTCGTTTTCCGTGGTCAACCGCCAAGATCCGTTTCGGGAACGATAATTGCGCATGTCGCGCCGGTGTCGCGATGGCCGGAACAGTCCCTCCGACGGTGTCGGGTGGCCGAATCCGTTCGGCACGATTCGTGAGGGACCTTGTTCGGCCCAAAATGCAGCACCTACGCTCCGAGGAAGTTCAGCGGAGCCGCCACGGGGCTCCGCCGGCCGCTGGGGGGCGGCGTCCTTTTCCTTGTGGTCGTCATCGAGAGCCTCGGTGGAAACCGCCCCGGCCGCTCCCACCCGACCATGTCCTGCTTCGGATTCCTGCTTCAGAGACGGGGTGTTGTGCCATGGGGATTTCCATTCTGGACGACGAGGCGGTGGTGGTCCGCACGCCCGACGAGTTCCTCGCGATGCCGGAGGAGTACCGGGAGATCGCGATCCGCGGCATGGTGGTCAACACCGAGGGCGAGCTCTCCGGCGGCGACGACTACGTGCAGGTCTTCCTGCCGCTGGCCCCCGACGCGGAGGAGCGGCAGGTCTGCGCCGAGCGCGCCGCCGAGGAGTACGACCACTACAAGATCGGCAAGCGGGTCCTCGCCGAGATCGGCGTGGACACCGGCTACATGGAGAAGCAGACCCTGGCCGAGCGGAACCTGTTCCGGGCCCAGGAGTTCCACAACTGCACCACCTGGGCCGAGCGCGGGATCTTCTCCTACATCGGGGAGGAGACGGCCATGGTGATGATCTCCGAGTTCGCGCAGAGCAGCTACCGCCCCTGGGCCGACGCGGTGCGCACCATCATCCTCGACGAGAAGGTGCACATCGCCCACGGCGCCCGGGTGTGCCGCAACCTCGCCGCCACCGACGACGGCCGCGAGCAACTCCAGCAGGCCCTGGACCGGCTGTGGCCGACCTTCATCCGGATCTTCGGCAGCCCGCGCTCCGAGCGCGCCAGGCTGGCCGTCCGCTTCGGCCTGCGACAGACCACCAACGGCCAGGCCTGCGACCTGTGGCGGGAGAAGGTCACCCCGCGCATCAAGAACCTGGGTCTGCGCGTCCCGGAGTAGCAGTCGCAGCAGCACGCCGATCCCGCGACTCCCGAGGAGCCCACCGCCATGGCAACACCCGTCACCATCGAACAGCGCCCGCTGAGCCGGCGCGAGGCCAAGGCGCGAACCGCCGAACTCCTCGCCGACCGGCCCGACCTGGCCGAACGCCTGCACCGGCTGCGCCGGCTGGGGCGCGAGGTCCGGTCCTGCGAGGTCCACCTCACCAACACCTGCAACATCCGCTGCAAGGGCTGCTGGTACTTCGAGGGCGGCTTCGACACGGCCGTCAAGGAACTCTCCGACCTGGACCGCATCCGGGCCTTCGCCCGCAAGCTGGCCGACGACGGCGTCAACCAGGCCACCCTGATCGGCGGCGAGCCCACCCTCGTCCCGCGCCGGGTCGAGGCCTTCGTCGAACAGCTGCCGTACATCACCATCTCCACCAACGGCCTGCGCCCGATGCCCAAGCAGGGCTTCGAGAAGATCGCCATCGCGGTCAGCATCTTCGGCGGCGGCCCGCTCGACGACGACCTGCGCGCGATCCGGGTCAACGGCTCCAAGTTCACCGGCCTGTTCGACACCGCGCTCAAGCACTACCGCGAGGACCAGCGGGTGCTGTTCATCTACGCGCTCTCCGAGGCCGGGGTCGAGCACATCGAGCCCACCGTGCGGAAGATCGCCGAGAACGGCAACATCGTCACCTTCAACTTCTACAGCGAGCACGGCACCGAGACCCCGCTGAAGATCGCCAACGAGCAGCGGGTGCTGGACGAGGCGCAGCGGGTCAAGGACCTCTACCCGCACGCGGTGGTGAGCCACCCGTACTTCATCCGGACCCTGGTGACCGGCCGGACGCACTGGGGCGGCCGCTTCGGCTACGACGTCTGCCCCAGCCTCAGCGTCGACGCCCCCGAGCACGAGGACCGCGTCGCCAACGGCAACCCGGTCATCCCCGGCTTCAACGTCTGGGGCGCCGACTACGAGTCGCTCCAGTTCTGCTGCACCTCCGGCGACTGCGGCGGCTGCCGGGACAGCCAGGCCGTCTACAGCTGGCTGGTGGTCAGCGCCAACCGCTTCCTGGACGACGCGGCCCGGCTGGAGCAGTGGCTGGACATCGCCGAGAGCTACTGGCGCCAGTGGCACTGGGCCCCGTACCACGCGAGCAAGGCCGGCACCACGGCCTGAGCCCACCGCCCCTGCGCGCCGTCCCCGGCCACCGCCCCCACGGCACCGCCCGTACGTCCACCGCACCGCCACCGCCGCCCCGCGCGGACGAGGAGAGCCATGCCCGACACACTGGACCGCACCGCCATCGAGAACTTCGTCGTCGACGCCCTGGTCGACCTCGGCGTCGAACGCGAGGGCATCGTCGACGACGCCGCCCTGGACGAGCTGGAGATCGACTCGCTCGACATGGTCGAGCTCAGCCAGTCCATCCGCAAGCAGCTGGGCATCCCGGTGAAGCCCAAGGACTTCGACCAGCTGTACACCGTCGGCGAGGTGCTCGCCCTGTGCCGCCACAAGGCCGGGCTGGAGTGACGCCCCGGGCCGTCGTCACGGGCCTGGGCGCGGTGACCCCGCTGGGCGTCGGCGCCGACGAGCTGCACCGGCGCGCGGTGGCCGGCGAGAGCGGGCTCGCCGACGGGCTCGGGCTGTGCCGGGACTTCCGGCCCGCCGACCACCTGTCGCGCCAGCAGATCCGCCGCACCGACCGCTTCACCCAGCTCGCGCTCGTGGCCGCCGCCGAGGCCCTGGCCCAGGCGGGATGGACGGACGGCCCGCCGCCCTACCCCGCCGAGCGGGTCGCCTGCGTGGTCGGCTGCGCGCTCGGCGGGACGGCGAGCTTCGAGAGCCAGGCCGAGGTGCTCCGGCAGCAGGGCGGCGACTTCGTCTCCCCGCTCATGGTGCCCGCCATGATGGCCAACGCCGGAGCCTCGCAGATCGCCCAGCGGTACGGCTTCCGGGGCGAGGCGCTCTGCCTGGCCTCGGCATGCAGCAGCGCGACCCAGGCGATCGGCACCGCCCTGCTGCTGCTCGCCGCCGGCGCCGCCGACGCGGTGGTGGTCGGCGGTGCCGAGGCCTCCACCTCCGACCTGGTGCGGGCCGCCTTCCGGACCGCCGGCGCGCTGTCCGAGAGCGGCCGCTCGGTGCCCTTCGACCGCGACCGGGACGGCCTGCTGATCGGCGAGGGCGCCGGAATCCTGGTGCTGGAAACGGCCGCGGGAGCCGCCGCCCGGGGCGCCACCGTGCTCGGCGAGGTGCTCGGCTACGGCGCCACCTGCGACGCCCACCACCTCACCGCCCCGGACCCGACCGGCGAGCCCGCGGCCCGCGCCGTCACCCTGGCGCTCGACGCGGCCGGGGTCACCCCCGGACAGCTCGGCTACCTCAACGCGCACGGCACCGGCACCGTCCTCAACGACCGCTCGGAGTGCGAGGCGCTGCGGCTGGCCCTCGGACCGGCCCTGGAAGGGATTCCGCTGTCCTCCACCAAGTCCTGCACCGGCCACCTCTTCGGCGCGGCCGGCGCGGTCGAGGCCATCGCCACCCTGCAGGCGCTGCGCCACGCCACCGCCCCGCCCACCGTCGGGCTGCGCGAGCCCGACGAGAAGCTCGGCCCGCTGAACCTGATCCACCGCGCCACCGCGCTCGCCGCCCCCACCCTGCCCGGCGGCCGCCGGGCGGGGCTCTCCACCTCCTTCGGGTTCGGCGGACACAACGCGGCCCTGGTGCTGGCGGCAGCCGACGCGATCGGTACGACGAAAGGCCAGGAGTGATGCTCGGCTTCCACGGACGCCGCTATCTGATCACCGGGGTGCTCAACCAGGACTCCATCGCCTGGCACACCGCCAGGGCGCTCCAGGAGGCGGGCGCGGAGGTCCTGCTCACCGGCTTCGGCCGGGCCCGGCGGATCACCGAGAAGGCGGCGGACGTCCTGCCCCGCCCCACCGAGGTGCTGGAACTGGACGTCACCCGGCCCGAGGACTTCGCCCGGCTGGTCAAGGAACTGGAGCAGCGCTGGGGCGGGGTCGACGGCGTGCTGCACGCCGTCGCCGCCGCGCGGCAGACGGCGCTGAGCGGCAACTTCCTCACCACCCCGCCCGAGGCCGCCGGACAGGCGCTGCACACCGCCGCCGTCTCCCTGCACTCGCTGGCCACCGCGCTCGCCCCGCTGCTCACCGCCGGCGGACGGCGCGGCAGCGTCGTCGGGCTGGACTTCGACGCCAGCGGCGCCTGGGCCGGCTACGACTGGATGGGCGTGAGCAAGGCGGCCCTCGGCGCGGTCTGCCGCTACCTGGCGATGTACCTCGGGCCGTCCGGCATCCGGGTCAACCTGGTGGCGGCCGGCCCGGTGGAGACCGTCGCCGGGCAGGCGATCAGCACCTTCGACCGGATCGCCGACCGCTGGCAGGCCGAGGCCCCGCTCGGCTGGGACCGCAGCGATCCGGCCGTGGTGGTCGGACCGGTGCTGTTCCTGCTCTCCGACCTCGCGGCCACCGTCAGCGGGGAGATCCTGCACGCGGACGGCGGGATGCACGCCGTCCGGATGGGCACCGGCCCGGCCTTCGCGGAAGGGGGCGCGGCATGACGGCCGCCATCGTGGGCGTGGGCGCGGCACTGCCCGAACGCGTCGTCCCCAACGCCTACTTCGAGCGGATCGGCGCCTCCCCGGAGTGGATCGTCAAACGGACCGGCATCGAGGAGCGCCGCTTCCTCGCGCCGGACGGCCGGCTCGCCGACCTCGTGGTGGCCGCCGCCGAGCAGGCGCTGCGCAGCGCCGGGCGCACCGCCGCGAGCATCCGGCACGTCGTGGTCGCCACCATCACCCCCGACCGGGTCACCCCCGGGGTGGCGGTGGAGGTCGCCGCCCGGCTCGGGACGCCGCAGGCCACCGCCTTCGACCTGCACGCGGCCTGCGCCGGGTTCGTCTACGGCCTGGACCACGCCGCCGCGCTGATCGAGACCGGCCGGGCCGGGGCGGTGCTGGTCTGCGGCGCCGACGCGCTGACCCGGATCACCGACCACGAGGACCGCGGCACCGCGGTGCTGCTGGCCGACGGCGCCGGCGCCGCCGTGGTCGCCGACGTGCCCGGCGCGCCCGAACCGTGCTTCTCGCTCGGCAGCGACGGCGAGCAGATCCCGCTGCTGTACGCCGACCGGGACGACCGCAAGCTGCGGATGGACGGCCGGGAGGTGTTCGACCACGCGGTGGAGAAGATGTCCGCCGCCACCCGGGACGTGCTCGCCCGGCGCAGCCTGACCTGCGAGGACCTCGACCTGTTCGTCGCCCACCAGGCCAACGCCCGGATCGTGCGCGCGGTCGGCAAGGAGGTGGGGCTGCCCCCGGAGCGGCTCTACCTGAACGTCCACCGGGTCGCCAACACCTCGGCGGCCTCGATCCCGCTGGGCCTGACCCACGCCCGCGAGGAGGGCCTGCTGGACGGCCCGAAGCTGCTCGGCCTCGCCGCCTTCGGCGCGGGCATCACCTGGGGCGCCGGGGTGATCGGCTGGCGGCCGGGCGCCGGCGCCGACCGGGAGGCGCGGCCGTGAAGACCCCCCGGTTCCCCGTGATCGCCGAGATCGCCGCGCCCGACGGGGCCCGGCTCACCGTCCGGGCACTGGCCCGGCCCGAACCGGCCGCCCCGGTGGTGATCGTCCTGCCGGCGATGGGAACGGCCGCCCGGCACTACACCCCGCTGGTCCGCGCCCTGCACGCGGCCGGCCTGAGCGTGGCCACCTGCGACCTGCGCGGCCACGGCGAGAGCCGGCCGGTGCCGCGGCACGGGGTCGCCTTCGGCTTCCGCGAGCTGGTCGAGCACGACTTCGGGGCGGTGCTCGACGCGGTCGCCGGGGCGTTCCCGGGCGCGCCGCGCCTCCTGCTCGGGCACAGCCTGGGCGGGCAGCTGGGCCTGGTGCACTGCGGCGTCTTCCGGCCCCGGCTCGCCGGCGCGGTGCTGGTGGCCAGCGGATCGGCCTGGTACCGGACCTTCGGCCCGCGGGCGGGCCTGCGACGGCTGGCACTGAGCCAGTTCTCGATCGTCGCCTCGGCGGTGGTCGGGTACTGGCCGGGCGAGCGGTTCGGGTTCGGCGGCCGCGAGTCGGCCCGGCTGATGCGGGACTGGGCGCGGCAGATGCGCACCGGCCGCTACCGGGTGCGCGGCGCGGTCACCGACTACGAACGGGCGCTGGCCCGGGTCGACCTGCCGGTGCTGGCCGTGGACGTGCAGGGCGACGAGCTCGCGCCGCCGCGGGCCGTCGACCACCTGTGCGCCAAGCTGCCCTCGGCCCGGGTGGAGCGCTGGAGCTACACCGCCGAACAGGCGGACGGCCGCCCGCTGGACCACTTCCGCTGGATCCGGCACAACCGCGGGCTGGTGGAGCGGATCGCGCCGTGGATGCTCGCCGCCGCCGCCGGCGTCGCTTCGGGCGCCGGCGAGGGCGTCGGTGAGCGCACCGGCGAGAGCGCCGCGCCGCGCGGCGGCGTCCGACCGACCGTATGACGATGAGACCGAGCCCCGCCGCCCCGAGGAGCGCCCGCATGCCCGCCGTCCCCGACCCGTCCGACAGAAACGCCGACGCGCCGCACGGCGGCCCCGGCCGGCCGCCCGGCCTCCCCGGCGACCCGCACGGCATTCCCGACCTGCTCACCGCGACCGCCGCGCGCTGCCCGGAGCACCCCGTCCTGCGGCTCGACGAGGAGGTGCTGAGCTTCGCCGACCTGGACGCGGCCAGCGCCCGGGCCGCGCACTGGCTGGCCGGGCTCGGCGTCGCGCCCGGCGACCGGGTCGCCGTGCTGCTGCCCAACGTGCCGCAGTTCGCGGTGCTGTACTACGGCATCCTGCGCGCCGGGGCGGTGGTCGTCCCGATGAACCCGCTGCTCAAGGCCCGGGAGATCGAGCACTGCCTCGCCGACGCCGGGGCGGCCGTGCTGCTCGCCTGGCACGCGGGCACCGAGCAGGCGGTCGAGGGCGCGCGGCGCACCGGCACCCGGCTGGTCCCGGTCGAGCCCTCCGCGCTCGCCGCGACGCTCGCGGAACAGCCGGACGGCCCGCCGCGGACCGCGGGACGCGGGGGAGAGGACACCGCGGTCATCCTCTACACCTCCGGCACCACCGGGGCGCCCAAGGGCGCCGAACTGACCCACCGCAACATCGTGGCCAACGTCCGGGCCGGCGTCCAGGTGCTGGGGATGGTCGAGCGGGACGTGATCTTCGGCGGGCTGCCGCTGTTCCACTCCTTCGGCCAGGTGATCGGCCTCAACTGCGCGGTGGCCGTCGGGGCCTGCATGACCCTGGTGCGGCGCTTCGACCCGCAGGCCGCGCTCGCGGTGATCCAGCGCGACCGGGTGAGCGTCTTCCTCGGCGTCCCGACCATGTACACCCTGATGCTGACCCACCCGCAGCGCGCCGGGTACGACGTCTCCTCGCTGCGGGTGTGCCTGGGCGGCGGCGCGTCGATGCCGCCGGAGGTGCTGCGCGGCTTCGAGACCGGCTTCGACTGCGTGGTGCTGGAGGGCTACGGGCTGTCCGAGTCCTCGCCGCTGGCCTGCGCCAACCGGAGCGACCGGGAGCGGATCGCGGGCACCATCGGCATCCCGATCGAGGGCGTGCGGATGCGCATCGTCGACGAGTCGGGCACCGAGGTGCCGGACGGCACGGTCGGCGAGGTGGTGATCCGGGGCCACAACGTGATGAAGGGCTACTGGCGCCGCCCCGACACCACCGCGCAGACCGTCCGGGACGGCTGGCTGCACACCGGGGACCTCGGCACCCGCGACGAGCGGGGCGACTTCCGGATCGTCGACCGCCGCAAGGACGTCGTGATCCGCGGTGGCTTCAACGTCTACCCGCGGGAGGTGGAGGACGTGCTGTACGAGCACCCGGCGGTCGCCGAGGCCACGGTGATCGGCGTCCCCCACCCCACGCTCGGCCAGGAGGTGGCCGCCGCCGTGGTCCTGCGCGCGGGCGCCTCGGCGACCCCGGAGGAGATCCGCGGCTTCGTCCGGGAGCGGGTGGCGCCGTACAAGTACCCGCGGCTGGTCTGGACGGTCGACGTGCTGCCCAAGGGGCCGACCGGAAAGATCCTCAAGCGCGAGGTCGTCGTGCCCGAGGAGGAGTCGGGCCGGCTCAAGAGCTGAGCGGGCCCGGGAGTTGGGCGGGCGCTGGAGCCGAACAGGCCCCGGCGCCGGTCGGCCCCGGCGGGTCGGGCGGCCCGTTCGGGCCGCCCCGGGGGGGTCAGACCACCCGCCGCATCCAGCCGTGGACGTCCTCGGCGCGTCCGTACTGGATGTCCAGCATGTGCTCGCGGATCGCGACGGTCTGCTTGCCGGGCGAGCCGGTGCCGACGGTGAACTCGTAGCCCTCGCCCTTGAATCCGACGATCGGGGTGACCACCGCGGCCGTCCCGGCGGCGAACACCTCGGTGATCGTGCCGTCGGCGGCGCCGGCCCGCAGCTCGGAGAGGGTGATCGGGCGCTCCACCGGGGTCAGCCCGAACTCGCCCGCCAGCGCCAGGATCGAGTCCCGGGTGACTCCGTCGAGGATGTTGCCCAGCGCGGGGGTGACCAGCTCGCCGGCCGAGGTGACCAGGCACAGGTTCATCGTGCCGGACTCCTCCAGGTCGCCCTCGCCGCCGGTGTCGTCCAGGAACAGCACCTGGTCGCAGCCGTGCTTGCGGGACTCCAACTGCGCGGCCAGGCTGGAGGCGTAGTTGCCGCCGCACTTGGCGGCGCCGGTGCCGCCCCGCCCGGCGCGGGTGTAGTTGCTGCTGACCCAGAGCGTGATACCGGTGACGCCGCCGGCGAAGTAGGGGCCGGCCGGGCTGGCGATGACCGAGTAGGCGATCTGCTCGGCGGGCCGGACGCCGAGGAAGGCCTCCGAGGCGAACATGAACGGCCGCAGGTAGAGGCTCTTCTCGTCGGCGGAGTCCGGCACCCACGCCTCGTCCGCGCGGACCAGCTCCCCGATGCTGTCGAGGAAGTCCTCCTCCGACAGCACCGGCAGGGCGAGCCGCTCGGCGGAGCGGGCGAAGCGGCGGGCGTTGAACTCCGGGCGGAACAGCCAGACGCTGCCGTCGGCGTGGCGGTAGGCCTTGAGCCCCTCGAAGATCTCCTGGGCGTAGTGCAGCACGGCGGCGCTCGGGTGCAGCGAGTACGGCACCAGCGCGGTGACCTTGCGGTCGTGCCAGCCCTCGGCGGGAGTCCAGGTGGCCGTGGCCATGTGGTCGGAGAAGAATTTGCCGAACCCCGGTGCGGCGAGGATGGTGCGTCGCTCCTCCTCGGGGACGGGATCGGTCGTCCGGAACAGAGGGAATGCGCGACTCATCGTCAACTCCTCGACACCACTGTGGAATCTGTGCGAACCGACGCCAATCACCGGCGCCATACCCGTCATGCTAACGGTCGTCAGCCGGACGTGATACGCCGCGACCCGGCCGAGCCCCGATCCGCCGGCTCCCGCGGGGGCCGACGGATCGCGGGATTCCGGGGTTCCCGGCCTACCGGTGGCCGGTGCGCAGGTCGCCGACCAGGCCGTCGAGGGCGGTGCGCAGGGCCCCGGAGTTGGCCTGGTCGAACCAGCTGGTGCGGATGCGCTCGTTGCTCCCGCCCGGGGTCTCGTGCTCGGCCGCGAGGCGCTCCAGCGAGCGGGTCCCGTCGCCGAGCGAGCGGCCGACGTCCTGGTAGATGCCCCGGACGAAGCGGTCGGCGTCCCCGGCGGGAATGCCCTGGTCGACGGCCCAGGAGACGAGCGTGGTGAGGAACGCGTAGTGGGTGGTCTGGGTCGAGGTCAGTGCGGACAGGACGCTGAGCGCGACCTCGTCCGCGACCGGGAGCGCCCCGCCCAACCGCTCGAACAAGGCGTCCGCGTCGGGGTGCGAGGGGTGGACCACGGTCAGGCAGCGGCGCTCGCGCACGGTGGGCAGCGGGATGGCGTGGGTCACCGCCGCGTCGGTGGCCAGCACCCGGCGCAGCTCCCCGGTGCCGACGCCGGGCACCACATTGACCACGACCCGGTCGTCGGGCACGTGCAGGCCGGTCAGCGCCTCGCGCCAGTCCTGGCGGCGCAGGGCGATGATCACCAGCTCGGAGCCGTCCACCACCTCCTGGTTGTCGGCGCACACCCGTACGTCCTGGTACCGCTCGGCCAGCTCGGCCGCGGTCCGGGCGCCCCGCGGCGAGAGCAGGACCTCCGGCCCCGGGTCGTCCCCGTGGCGCAGGCCCGTCACGATGGCCCGGCCGATCTCGCCCACTCCGATGATGCCGACGCGCTTCACGGTCACTGCCTCCGGTGTGCGTGGTGGTCGCACGGGCAGCTCGTCCTGCCCGTCGCGATCTTCTCCGCAGTAGTGTGACCGCCGCGCCGCCCTGCGACACGCCGCCGCCGGTCCGGGCGCGGACCGGCCCGGTGCGCTCCGCCGGAACTCCCGCGCGCGGCCGGCTCTTCGACGACCGGCGGCACACCGCACCGTCCGCCGTGTCATCGACACGCGCGGTGACGGGTAGACCGTACGGGTGAACACCTTCGGCAGGACCAAGGCCATGAACGCCGTCGAGGACTCCTCCCGCAGCCCGGGCCGTGCCCGCGCGCGGGGCGGGCGCACCGTCAAGGTGCTGCCGCCCGACCGGATCGGCGGGTCCCTCCCACCCGGGGGCGGCGGCCGCGACTCCCCGAGGACCGCCTCCGGTGTCGCTGCCGAGGCCGGGGTGGGTCCGGCATGACGCCTCCCAACGAACCCTGTCCCCTCGTCATGGTCCGCACCGCCGTCCTCCCGCCCTGTCGACGCTGCGGAATCCCGGCCCTCCTGACCGCCCGTTACCCGCACTCCTGGCCGAATCAGGCCGGGAAGCAGGTGACCGGCTTCAAGGAGACCGCTCTCTGTCCGGCCTGCGACGAGGGCGACCCGGCGGCGACCGGCCTCCTCACCCTCCTCGGCGCCCCGGTCCCCGGTCGTCTCGCCGAGCTCTGGGCACTCGTCCACCAGTGGGTGAGCGCCATCCGCCACCGCACGCCCGACCTGGCGGACCTGGAGGACGAGGCGGCCCGGTTCAGGTCCGGAGAGCTCTGAACGCGCTGGGCCGAACGGTGGTCCGCCCGCGTCGATCGACATGGTGCGGGACTCCGTCGAAACCGGATGCCCTCGCACCGAAACTCGAACAGCGGTGCGGATTCACCCGTGTGCGCAGCGTGGTGTGCTGCCCGGACAAGCGTGTGAGCAGGGTGGTTCCAACCCCCTCTCACCTCGCTGAAAGGCAGGAACCATGGGCATATCGCTGTCCCGCCGTTCGATCTCCTCCGCCGCCGTGGTGGCGCTCGCGACCTGTGCGGTCGCCGCCACCGCGCCGCCCGCGTCGGCCGCCCAGGACGGCGGCAGGCCGGGCGGCGGCGGGAGGCCGACGGTGGTCCTGGTGCACGGCGCGTTCGCGGACGCCTCCGGGTGGAACGACGTCGCCACGCGCCTCATGGACGACGGATTCACCGTCCTCGCCCCGCCCAACGAGCTGCGCGGTCTGACCGAGGACGCCGCCTACGTGGCCAGTCTGCTCAAGAGCATCAGCGGCCCGATCGTGCTGGCCGGCCACTCCTACGGCGGAGCCGTCATCACCCAGGCCGCCGCCGGGAACCCGAACGTCAGGGCTCTGGTCTACGTGTCGGCGTTCGCGCCCGACGTGGGAGAGTCCGCGGCCGAACTGTCGACGAAGTTCGCGGGCAGTGACCTCGCCACCGCGCTCAACCCCGTCCCCTTCACCGGCACCGGCGGCGGCGGAGTCGACCTCTACATCCAGAGCGAGAAGTTCCGCGCCGTCTTCGCCGCCGACCTGCCGGAGTCCCGCACCCGGCTGATGGCCGCCGAGCAGCGCCCCGTCTCCCAGGTCGGGTTCGCCGAGAAGGCCACCGCCGCCGCCTGGCGCGACATCCCGTCGTGGTTCGTCGTCTCCCGGCAGGACCGGGCCATCGCCCCCGACCTGGAGCGCTTCGAGTCCAGGCGCGCCAAGTCGCGCACCGTCGAGATCGACTCCTCGCACGTCTCCATGATGTCCCACCCCGAGGACATCGTCCGCCCGCTC
>NZ_JBHVJT010000115.1:0-9497 GCF_042798815.1 Kitasatospora sp. NPDC057738
GCCCGGCCGCACGTCCCACCGCTCCGGCGGCCCCGGTCGCGCCCGCGGCCGAGTTCTCCTCGCCGGCCTCGGCCGGTGACGCCCCGCGTCCGGCCGCCCAGGCCCCGCGCCCCAGTGGCCAGGCCGCCGGCGGTGCCCGTCCGGGCCCGCGTCCGGCCGGTCCGCGTCCGGGCAACAACCCGTTCACCTCGGGCAGCGCGACCGGCATGGGCCGCCCCGGTGACCGCCGTCAGGGCGGTCAGGGCGGTGCTCCGCGTCCGGGCGGTGCCCAGGGCGGCGACCGTCCGCGTCCCGGTGGCGACCGTCCGCGTCCCGCCGGTGCTCCGGGTGCCGGTGCGCCCCGTCCGGGTGGTGCTCCGGGTGCCGGTGCGCCCCGTCCGGGTGGTGCCCCGCGTCCCGGTGGCGACCGTCCGCGTCCCGCCGGTGCTCCGGGTGCCGGTGCCCCCCGTCCGGGTGGCGCCCCGCGTCCCGACGGCATGCCGCGTCCGGCCGCGCCGCGTCCCGGTGGTCCGACCCCGTCCG
The DNA here is from genome assembly GCF_042798815.1 of Kitasatospora sp. NPDC057738. NCBI lineage: Bacteria > Bacillati > Actinomycetota > Actinomycetes > Kitasatosporales > Streptomycetaceae > Kitasatospora > Kitasatospora sp. NPDC057738. Next base: position 523 of record NZ_JBHVJT010000115.1, read on the forward strand.
GCATGCCTCGCCCGAACCCGGGCATGATGCCGCAGCGTCCGGCCGGCCCGCGTCCGGGTCCGGGTGGCCGTGGTCCGGGTGGCCCCGGCGGCCGTCCGGGTGGTCCGGGTGCCGGCGGTGCCCGTCCCGGCTTCCAGGGCCGTCCGGCCGGTCCGGGCTCGCGTCCGGCCGGTGGCGGTGGCTTCGGCGGTCCGCGTCCCGGTGGCGGCGCTCCCGGCGGTGGCGGTGGCTTCGGCCCGCGTCCCGGTGGCTTCGGCGGTCGTCCCGGTGGCCCGGGTGCCCGTGGTGGCACGCAGGGTGCCTTCGGTCGTGGCCCGGGCGGTCGCCCGGCTCGCGGTCGCAAGTCGAAGCGGGCGAAGCGCCAGGAGTACGAGGCCATGCAGGCCCCGTCCGTCGGCGGTGTGATGCTGCCTCGCGGCAACGGCCAGACCGTTCGCCTGTCGAGCGGCGCCTCGCTGATGGACTTCGCGGAGAAGATCAACGCCAACCCGGCCGCGCTCGTCTCCGTCATGTTCAACCTCGGTGAGATGGTCACCGCGACCCAGTCGGTCTCCGACGCCACGCTGCAGCTGCTGGCGGACGAGATGGGCTTCGTCCTGGAGATCGTCAGCCGGGACGACGAGGACCGCGAGCTGCTGGAGTCGTTCGACATCGACTTCGGCGCCAACGAGGGCGACGAGGACCAGCTGGCCCCGCGCCCGCCGGTCGTCACCGTCATGGGTCACGTCGACCACGGTAAGACCCGCCTGCTGGACGCGATCCGCAAGTCCAACGTGGTGGCCGGTGAGGCGGGTGGCATCACCCAGCACATCGGTGCCTACCAGGTGGCGACGGTCGTGAACGGCGAAGAGCGCCCGATCACCTTCCTCGACACCCCGGGTCACGAGGCGTTCTCCGCCATGCGTGCCCGTGGTGCCAAGTCCACCGACATCGCGATCCTGGTGGTCGCGGCCAACGACGGTGTCATGCCGCAGACGGTCGAGGCGCTGAACCACGCCAAGGCCGCGGGTGTGCCGATCGTGGTCGCCGTCAACAAGATCGACGTCGAGGGCGCCGACCCGACCAAGGTCCGCGGTCAGCTGACCGAGTTCGGTCTGGTGGCCGAGGAGTACGGCGGCGACACCATGTTCGTCGACATCTCCGCGCGCCAGGGCCTGAACATCGACCAGCTGCTGGAGGCCGTGGTCCTGACCGCGGACGCCTCGCTGGACCTGCGGGCCAACCCCGAGCAGGACGCGCAGGGTATCGCCATCGAGGCGCACCTGGACAAGGGCCGCGGCGCCATGGCGACCGTGCTCGTGCAGCGCGGTACCCTCCGCGTCGGCGACTCGATCGTCGTGGGCGACGCCTACGGCCGCGTCCGCGCGATGCTGGACGAGAACGGCAACAGCCTCGCCGAGGCCGGCCCGTCCCGCCCGGTGCTGCTGCTCGGTCTGACCTCGGTGCCCCGCGCCGGCGACAGCTTCATCGTCGTCGACGAGGACCGCACCGCCCGTCAGATCGCCGAGAAGCGTTCGGCCCGCGACCGCAACGCCGCCTTCGCGCAGCGTCGGGTCCGGGTGTCCCTGGAGGACCTGGACAAGGCCATCGCCGCCGGCTCCATCGAGCAGCTCAACCTCATCATCAAGGGTGACGTCTCCGGTTCGGTCGAGGCTCTTGAGGACGCCCTGGTCAAGCTGGACGTCGGCGAGGAGGTCGAGCTCCGGGTCCTGCACCGCGGTGTGGGTGCCATCACCGAGTCCGACGTGGACCTGGCGATGGGCTCGGACGCCATCATCATCGGCTTCAACGTGCGCGCCGAAGGCCGTGCGCGCGCCGCGGCCGACAAGGAAGGCGTGGACGTCCGGTACTACTCGGTCATCTACCAGGCGATCGAGGAGATCGAGAACGCCCTCAAGGGCATGCTCAAGCCGGAGTACGAGGAGGTGCGCCTCGGCGCCGCGGAGATCCGCGAGGTCTTCCGCTCCTCCAAGTTCGGCAACATCGCCGGTGTCCTGGTCCGCGACGGCATCATCCGCCGCAACGCCAAGGCCCGCCTGCTGCGCGACGGCAAGGTCGTGGCGGAGAGCCTCACCATCGAGGGTCTGCGCCGCTTCAAGGACGACGCGACCGAGGTCCGCGAGGGCTTCGAGGCCGGTGTCACCCTGGGGTCGTTCAACGACATCAAGGTCGAGGACATCATCGAGACCTACGAGATGCGCGAGAAGCCGCGCGCCTAGTCGGTGTCAGCCGGGGCCGGTCGACGGGTGGTATTTCCGTCGACCGGCCCCGGTCTCGCTGTGTAGGGTCCGGGAAGTAGTCGGACACAGCGGAGCCGGCCCGGTTCCGGGCTGCTCCCCGAGGCCTTCCAGGTCGGCGAGACCTGTCATACATGTTCGTGGGAACACTCACCTTCGACCTGCTGCTGGGCGACGTCCACTCGCTCAAGGAGAAGCGTTCGATCGTGCGGCCCATCGTGGCCGAACTGCAGCGCAAGTACAGCGTGTGCGCTGCGGAGACCGGGAACCAGGACCTGCACCGCCGGGCCGAGATCGGTCTGGCGGTGGTGGCCGGCGAAGCCGGGTACGTCACCGAGGTCCTGGACAGCTGTGAGCGGTTGGTCGCCGGCCGCCCCGAGGTGCAACTCCTCTCCGCGAGGAGGCGCTACCACAACGACGACGATGAATGAGGCCCGTGGAGCCGGTCGGCGGAAGTCGCCGTTCTCACACGGATCAGGACCGAGAGCGCCCGCAAGGCCGGGCGCGGGCCGGTACTTTGGGGCGTGGGCCCCGACGGGTGCGCAGCTCACCCGGGTACCGGGCCCACTGCACGAGGAGGCAACGTGACCGACACCGCAAGGGCGCGCAAGCTCGCCGACCGCATTCAGGTGGTCGTCGCCCAGACCCTGGAACGGCGGATCAAGGACCCCCGTCTGGGGTTCGTGACCATCACCGACACCCGGGTGACCGGAGACCTGCGCGAGGCCACCGTCTTCTACACCGTCTTCGGTGACGAGACCGAGCGCGAGGCCACCGCGGCCGCGCTGGAGAGCGCCAAGGGCGTGATCCGTTCCGAGGTCGGCAAGATCGGCGTGCGCTTCACGCCGACGCTGACCTTCGTCGCGGACGCGCTGCCGGACAACGCCCGGAACATCGACGACCTGCTCGACCGGGCCCGCACCTCGGACGCCGCCGTGCGCACCCAGGCCGCGGGGGCGGACTACGCCGGCGGCGCGGACCCGTACCGGGTTCCGGCGTCCGAGCGTGACGACGAGGACGAGTAGTCATGGCGGGTGAGCCGGCGCGGGCCGCCCCGCGAGCCGGATCGACCACGGGGGCGTCCTCCACCAGCACGGTGGAGGGTGCCCTCGCGGCGCTCCCGGGCCCGCGCACCGAGGAGAGCGGGTTCGAGCTGATCTGGCAGCAGGTGGTGGCGGAGATCGGGCGGGCCCGTTCGATCGACCTGATCTGCCACATCTGCCCGGACGGCGACGCGCTGGGCTCCTCGCTGGCGGCCGCGCTGGCGCTGCGCGCGCTCGGCAAGCAGGTGCGGGTCTCCTTCGGCGACGACCCGCAGATCGTGCCCGAGTCGCTGGTCTTCCTGCCCGGCCAGGAGCTGATCGTGCCGGCGTCCGCGGTGCCGGACGTGCCCGAGCTGGTGCTCTGCTTCGACGTGGCCGCGGAGAGCCGGCTCGGCCTGCTGCACGACAAGGCCTTCGCCGCGCCCGTCCTGGTGGTGTTCGACCACCACGCCTCCAACCCGGGCTTCGGCACCCACCAGCTGATCGACCCGACCGCTCCGGCCACCGCCGTGCTGGTCGACGAGTTGCTGCGCCGGCTCGGCGTCGAGCTGGACGAGGAGCTGGCCACCTGCCTCTACACGGGTGTGGCCACCGATACCGGCTCGTTCAAGTACCGGGCCACCACGCCCGCCACCCACGAGCTGGCCGCCCGGTTGCTGGCCACCGGGATCCGGCACGACCTGATCTCCCGGCAGCTGTGGGACACCTCGTCCTTCGGTTACCTCAAGGTGCTCGCGGGCGCGCTCGACCGGGCCGTCTACGAGCCGGAGGCGGCCGACGGGCTGGGGCTGGTGTGGACCTGGGTGCCGTACCAGGACCTCGCGCTGTTCAGCGTCACGGTCGAGGAGATCGAGGGACTGATCGACATCCTGCGCCGCCCGGCCGAGGCCGAGGTGGCGCTGGTGCTCAAGCAGGACCCGGACGGCACGCTGCGCGGCTCCTCGCGCTCCCGGGGTGTGGTGGACGTCGCCGCGGCCTGCGCCGAACTGGGCGGCGGCGGGCACGTCCACGCGGCCGGATTCAGCGTCCGGGAGGACGTGGCCGCGGTGGTCGAGCGGTTCCGGGGCGCGCTGCGACCGGTACGTTGATCATCTCTGCTGATGTTGTTGAGAGAAAGAACCCGATGAAGCGCAAAGGCACCGGCCCGGACGGCCTGGTGATCGTCGACAAGCCCGAGGGCATCACCTCGCACGGGGTCGTCGCCAAGCTGCGGTGGCTGGCCGGGACCCGGAAGGTCGGACACGCCGGCACCCTGGACCCGATGGCCACCGGCGTGCTGGTGATCGGCATCGAGCGGGCCACCCGGCTGCTCGGCCACCTGATGCTCACCGCCAAGACCTACGAGGCGACCGTCCGGCTCGGCCAGACCACCGTCACCGACGACCGCGAGGGCGAGGTCACCTCCTCGGCCCCGGCCGACGCCGTCACCCGGGAGGCGATCGACGCCGGGATCGCGGCACTCACCGGCGAGATCATGCAGGTGCCGTCCAAGGTCAGCGCGATCAAGATCGACGGCAAGCGCTCGTACGCCCGGGTGCGCGAGGGCGAGGACTTCGAGCTCGCGGCCCGGCCGACCACGATCCACTCCTTCACCGTGCACGAGCAGCGCGCGGCGGTCGCGGAGGACGGCACGCCGGTGATCGACCTGGACGTCACCGTCGAGTGCTCCTCCGGCACCTACATCCGGGCGCTGGCCCGGGACCTGGGTGCCGGGCTCGGCGTCGGCGGCCACCTGACCGCGCTGCGGCGCACCAAGGTGGGGCCGTACGGGGTGGAGTCGGCGCGCACCCTGGAGCAGCTGGAGGCCGAGGTCACCGGCGAGGACGCCAAGGGGCTGGAGGTGCTGCCGATCGCGGAGGCCGCGGCGGCCGCCTTCCCGCGCTGGGACCTGGACGAGGCCTCGGCGCAGAAGCTGTCGCACGGCGCCCGGCTGAAGGCGCCCGGGATGGGCGTGGACGGGCCGATCGCGGTGTACGGGCCGGACGGGCGCTTCCTCGCGCTGGTCGAGGAGAAGGGCGGGCAGGCGAAGCCGGTCGCGGTCTTCGTCGGCTGACGGCCCCACCGCTGTTCGGAGCCCCCGTCGGGAGTCATCCCGACGGGGGCTCCGACGTTCCCGCGGCACCTTCACCCGCACGAGGGAGCGCGCGGAGCGAACGCCCGTGGTGAGCGGCGCGGGCGCGGTCGGGGCGCCGCTCCGGCGGGCAGGCTCCCGACGGCGAGCGAGCGACGGCCGAAGGGGTACGGGATGCCGGGGTTTCCGGAGGGCGATCCGGGGCGGTACCTGCTGCGGATCCGCGACCTCGACGGGCGGCTGCACGGCTTGGGGTTCGTCGCCGACCCGCAGGGGAGCGTGCTGACGGCGCACGAGAGCGTGGCCGGCCTGGACCGGATCGTGCTGCACACCCCCGGCGGGCAGACCAGGGTGCTCGGCCCGGACGCCGTGCTGCCACTGCCCGGGTACGGCCTCGCCCTGCTGCGCACCGAGGCGGTCGGTGGGCTGCCGGTGCCGCCGCTGCCGCTGGCCCCCGCCGCGGCCGCGCGGGAGGTGCTGCTGCCCGCGCTGGCGGGGGAGGACGGCCGGGTGGTCGCGCTGCGCTGCGGGCTGCTCGGGGTCACCGCGGCGGCGTACCACGGGCACCGGCTGGGCGGGGTGCTGCTGCTGGACGTGCCGCTGGTCGGCGGGGTCGCGGTACCGGCCGGATCACCGGTGCTGGACGCCCGCAGCGGGGCGGTGCTCGCCCTGGCCGCGCCCGCCCTGGGCGGGCCCCGGCACGGCGGGGCGCTGCCGGCCGTGGCGGTGGGGGCGGACCCGTCGGACGGGACGGGCGGCGCCGAGGCGCTGGCCGGAGTGCTGGCGGGCAACGCGGCCGCGGTGCCCGGCTACGGCCCGGCGCTCAACCTGGCCGGGGTGCTGCGGCTGACCGCCGCCCAGGTGACGGCGGCCGGTGCCGGGCCGGGCCGGGTGGCCCACCTGGCCGCCGACCGGGTGGACCGGCCGGACGGCCTGGCCGGGGACGCTCCGGCCGCGACCGTCACCGTGCTGGTCGGCGCCCCCGGCAGCGGGCGCACCACCGAACTGGCCGCCCTGGCCGCCCGCCGCCACGGCGGCACCCACCCGCTGCCCACCCTCTGGCTGCGCGGCGCCGACCTGCACGCCGACGACCGGTCGCTCGCCGAGCCGGTGGAGCGGGCGCTGGCCGCCGCGGCGGCCGGACTCGGCACCCCGGCGCCCGCGCCCGAGCCGGTGGCCGCGCTGTGCGCGGCGGCCGGCCGGCCGCTGCTGGTGGTCCTGGACGGCCCCGAGGAGGCCCCGCTGCCGGTGGACGCGCGCTGGCTGCGCGGCGCCGGCCAGTGGCTGACCGGCTGCGGGGCCCGGCTGGTGACGGCCTGCGGGGAGGAGCTGTGGGAACTGCTCGCGGCCGAGACCTGGGGCAGCGGCATCCCGGGCCCCCGCCGGACGGAGGAGCCGCACCCGCACGGGGACCTGGGCAGCGCCCCCACCGTGCGGATGGACGGCCGCGGCCACGGCGGGCCGAGCCTGGCCGGACAGCGGCTCGGCCCGCTGCCCCCCGAGGCGGCCGAGCGGGTGCGCCGCCGGTACGGGCTGCCCCCCGGGCACCCGGCCGCCGCCGAGGACGCCCGGCACCCGCTGGCCGTCCGGCTGGCCGGGGAGCTGTGGGCCCAGGGGCTGCACGACGGTCCGGTGCGCCGGGGCGACCTGTTCGGCGCCTTCCTGGACCTGCGCTGCCTGCGGGTGGCCCAGCGGCTGGCCGAGGACGCCCGGCCGCGCCGCCCGGGCGCCCACCGCCGGGGCGCGGTGCGGCCCGGCACACCGCGGCACCGGCGGGTGCGCCGGCTCGCGGCGGCGGTGGCCGGGCGGGTGCACGAGGCGGCCCGGCGGATGCTCGGCGGCCGGTCGGACGGCGGGCTGGACCACGCCGTCTTCGAGGAGCTGTTCCCGGTCGAGGGCGGCTGGGCCGCGGCGGTGCTCGCCGAGGGCCTGTTCGTCCCGGCCGGGCCCGGATTCCGCTTCGCGCACGGGGAGTTCGCGGACTGGCTGCAGGGCCGGCACCTGGACCTGGACGCGGCGCTGCGGCTGCTGCTCGGCGAGGCCGAGGACACCCCGCCCTGGCCGGCCGACGAGCCGGAGGAGCCCGGCGGCCACCGCGCGGGGGAGCCGGCCGCCGGGGCGAGCGCCGTCCCCCGGCACCGGATCGGCCCGGTCGTCGCCGCGCTGCGCCGGGTGGCCGAGACCTGGGGCGCCGGCGCCCTCGACCCGTGGCTGCACCGGATCTGGCGCGCCCTGGACCTCCGCCCGCCGGGCAGTGAACCCGCCTGGTGGGCGGCCGGGTTGCTCGCCGCGGGTCTGACCGTCGGCCCGGACCCGGCCGAACACCGGGCACTGCTCGACCAGTTGGCGTCCCGGATCGCCGAACGGGCGGGCCCGGCGGGCACGGCGGCGCTCCGGGCGGCCGGGCTCGGCCGCTTCGGCCCGGCCTTCTGGACCGGCCTCGGCCTGCCCGTCGAGGCCGAACTCGACCTGCTGCGCCGCCTGATGCCCGCCGACGGCCCCGGGCAGCGCTACCTCGCCGCGGTGGCCGAGCGGCTGCGCGCCGACCCGGTCGCGGTGTTCCCGCTGCTCTGTGACTGGTTCGAGGACGCGCGCGGCCTGCCGGGGCGCCCCGGCCGCACCGTCGCCGACGTCGCCCACGACCTGCTGCGCGCCCACCGCCGGCTCGCCCTGGACGAACTGGCCGACGCGCTGGCCGCGGCCGCGCACCCGAGGGCGGACGCGCTGCTGACCGTGCTCGCCGCCGAGGAGCCGTCCGCGCTCTGCCGCGCGGTGGACCGCTGGAGCCACGACCGGCGGCCCGAACGGCACGTCGCGGCCGCCGTGCACGCGCTGCGGACCGCCCCGTACGCCTCCGGTGCCGGGGCGGAGCTGCTCCGGTACACCGCGCTGACCCTGCTCGCCCGGGAGGACGAGCCCGGCCTGCACGGGGCCGCGCTGGCCCTGCTGGTCGGTGACCCGGCGACCCGCTCCGCGTACCTGCCGGCCGCCCTCGCCCGGCTCCGGGCCGGCGGCGACGCCTTCCTCACCCCGCGGGCGCTCGCCCCGGCCCTGGAGAGCGACCCGGAGCCCGTCCTGGCCGCGTTCGCCGCCGGGTCGGCCGGCCCCGGCGCGACCCTCGCCGAGACGCTGAGGGTGCTCGCCGACGCCACTGCCCCGGCGGCCGTGCGGCGGGGCGCCGAGCTGGCCGCCGGGCTGCTGCGGGCGGACCCGGCGCCGGCCGGGCCGGTCGCCGTCGACTACCTCGGCCGCCGGCTGGGGCGCGCCGGCGCCGTCGGCCCGGCCGACCGGCTGGAGCTGCGGGTGCTGCTCGGCGTCGCGCTGGCCGCCCGCGGGGCGGAGGTCCGGCGGCCGTTCGCCGAGGTGCTGTCCGTCCCGGTGGCCGACCCGGCGGCGGACGCGCTGCGCTGCGAGCTGCTGGACACCCTGCTCGCCACCGAGGCCGACCCGGTGGTGCTGACCACCGCCGTGGAAGGGCTCGCCGAGCACTGCGCGGCCGAGAATCCCGCCCGGGCCCGGGCGGTGCTGGCCCGGGCCACCCCGGGGCTGCCGGGCGCGGACGAGCTGCTGGTGCGCTGGGACCGGGAGGTGGGGGGGTTCTTCCCGACGTTTTCCCCATCGGCG
>NZ_JBHVJT010000115.1:9507-18199 GCF_042798815.1 Kitasatospora sp. NPDC057738
GCGCCGGACGGTCGGCGGCCTTCGCCCGGCTGCTCGCCCGCTGGCCGTCCGGCGCAGCGCCGACCGCCCCGGACGGCCCCCGACTGGCCCGGATGCGGGCCCTGACGGCGGCCGGACGGGACCCTCAGTACGCCGCCGCCGAGGCCGAGCGGGCCGTGTCCGGGCGGGCGGCGGGGCCCTCGGCGGGCTCAACCCGTATTCCGGTGCCTGAGCCGGGGCAGGCGCATGGCACGCTATAGGGGTTCGGGTTTTGAGCGTTTGAGCGTACAGAGGGTACGCGCCGTACGGAACAAGGAGCGGTCAGGTGCAGCGCTGGCGTGGCCTGGAGGAGATCCCCGGGGACTGGGGACGCAGCGTCGTCACCATCGGCTCGTTCGACGGGGTGCACCGCGGGCATCAGCTGATCATCGGGCGGGCGGTCGAGCGGGCCCGCGAACTCGGTCTCCCGGCGGTCGTGGTGACCTTCGACCCGCACCCGCGCGAGGTCATCCGGCCGGGCAGCCACCCGCCGCTGCTCGCGCCGCACCCGCGCCGCGCCGAGCTGATCGCGGAGCTGGGCGTGGACGCGGTGCTGGTGCTGCCGTTCACCACGGAGTTCTCCCAGGAGTCCCCGGAGACCTTCGTCCGGCAGGTGCTGGTGGACGCGCTGCGCGCGCGGGTCGTCATCGAGGGCCCCAATTTCCGCTTCGGCCACCGGGCCGCCGGGAACGTCGAGCTGCTCGGCGAGCTGGGCCGGGCGGACGACTTCGAGGTCGAGGTGGTCGACCTCCAGGTGTGCGGTACGGCCGGGGCCGGCGAGCCGTTCTCCTCCAGCCTGACCCGCCGGCTGGTCGAGACCGGGGACATGGCCGGCGCGGGCGAGGTGCTGGGCCGCCCGCACCGGGTCGAGGGCGTGGTGGTGCGCGGCGCGCAGCGCGGCCGCGAGCTGGGCTACCCGACGGCCAACGTCGAGACCGTGCCGCACAGCGCGATCCCGGCCGACGGCGTGTACGCGGGCTGGCTGACGGCGGACGGCGAGCGGATGCCGGCGGCGATCTCGGTCGGCACCAACCCGACCTTCGACGGCACCGCCCGTACCGTGGAGGCCTACGCCATCGACCGGGTCGGCCTGGACCTGTACGGGATGCACGTGGCCGTGGACTTCCTGGCCTACCTGCGGGGGATGGAGAAGTTCGACTCCATCGACGCGCTGCTGGACCGGATGGCCGACGACGTCAAGCGGGCCCGTGAGCTGACCGACGGCGTCTGAGCGCCGCAACGCCGGAAGGGCCCACCGACACCAGGTCGGTGGGCCCCTTCCGCCGTTTCACTGCTGGGGCGCCTGCGGCGGGTAGCCGTAGCCCGGTCCCGGCTGCTGCCCCCAGGGCGCCCCGGGAGCGGGCTGCTGCGGGTAGCCGTACCCGGGCGGGGGCGGCGGGGCCTGGCCGGGCTGCGGGGCCCACGGCGCCCCCGGGGCGGGCTGGCCGGCCTGCTGCGGGTACGGCTGGGGCTGCTGCTGCGGGTCGGCGTACGGCTGCGGGCCGCTCGACTGCTGGTAGGCCGGCTGGGCCTGCGCCTGCGCCTGGGCCTGCTGCTGCCAGCCGGCCTGCTGGGCGGCGGCCTGCTGGGCCCGGACGATGTCCTCGCCGACCAGGGTGGCCAGATCGAAGTAGGCCTCGCGGACCTTGGGCCGCATCATGTCGAGGTTGACCTCGGCACCGGCCGCCAGGCTCTCGTCGAACGGCACCACGACCACGCCGCGGCAGCGGGTCTGGAAGTGCGCGACGATGTCCTCGACCTTGATCATCTTGCTGGTCTCGCGCACCCCGGAGACCACCGTGATGCTGCGCTGCACCAGGTCCGCGTAACCGTGCGCGGAGAGCCAGTCCAGGGTGGTCGAGGCGCTGGAGGCACCGTCCACGCTGGGGGTGGAGACGATGATCAGCTGGTCCGCCAGGTCCAGCACGCCGCGCATCGCGCTGTACAGCAGGCCGGTGCCGGAGTCGGTCAGGATGATCGGGTACTGGCGGCCCAGCACGTCGATCACCTGGCGGTAGTCCGAGTCGTTGAAGGTGGTCGAGACCGCCGGGTCGACGTCGTTCGCCAGGATCTCCAGGCCCGAGTTCAGGTCCTGCGAGGTGAACTGACGGATGTCCATGTAGCTGCGCAGGTGCGGGATGGCCGTCACCAGGTCGCGGATGGTCGCGCCGGTCTGGCGCTTGACCCGGCGGCCCAGGGTGCCCGCGTCCGGGTTGGCGTCGATCGCGATCACCTTGTCCTGGCGCTCGCTGGCCAGGGTCGCGCCGAGCGCGGTGGTGGTCGTGGTCTTGCCGACACCGCCCTTGAGACTGATCACGGCGATCCGGTAGCAGCTCATCACCGGGGTGCGGATGATCTCCAGCCGGCGGGCCTTCTCGGCCGCCGCGGCCTTGCCGCCGAACTGGAAGCGCGGCTGCTGGCGCTGCTGCTTGGGCTGGCTGCGCAGCAGCCGGTCCGAGGACAGCTCGACGGCGGCGGTGTAGCCGAGCGGCGCGCCGTGCGCCGTCTGCTGCGGGGCGGCGGCCTGCTGGAACGCGCTGGGCTGCGGGGCCTGCGGCGGCTGCTGCTGCCACGCCTGGCCGGGCAGGGGCTGGCCGGGCTGGCCCTGCGGACCGGGCTGCGGCTGGGCCGGCTGCTGGTACGCGGCGGGCTGCGGCCAGCCGCCCTGGCGCGGGTCCACCGGGCCGGGCTGCGGCACCGGACCGGGCTGCGGCGGGACGGCGGCCTGCTGCGCCTGCTGCGCTTGCTGCGCCTGCTGGGCCGCCCACGCGGCCTGCGGGTCCCAGGCCGCCGCCGGGCCCTGGGGGTCCTGGGGGTGCTGCGGCGGGGCCGGCTGGACCGGCGGCTGCGCGAAGTTCTGCGGCTGGACGGGCTGTCCCGGCACCGCGGTCGCGGCGGGCGGCGCCGGGTAGGGCTGCGGGACGGGCTGCTGCGCCGCGGCCTCCGGCAGCGCCCACGCCGGGGCACCGGGCTGCGGCTGCTCGGGGACCGGCGGAGTCGGGGAGGGCGCCGGGAAGGGGACGTGCCGCGCCTCGGCCTGCACCGGCGGGGCGGGCGCCGCGGGCACGGGAGCGGGTGCCGGCGAGGGTGCCGGAGGCTGGACCGCGGCCGGCACGGCCTCGGCCGCCGGGGGCGCGGCCTGGCCGGGCACCGGAGCCTCGGCCTGCTGCTGCGCCGGAGCGGGCAGGGGGGCCTGGGCCTGCTGGGCCTGCGCCGGAGCAGCGGCGGGCGTCGGGGCACCGGGTGCCGCGGCCGCGGAGGCAGCGCCCGGAGTCGTCGGAGCGCCCGCCGCCGGTGCGTTCGGAGCCGGTGCGTTCGCGGCCGCCGCGGGCTCGGTCTGGACGTACCAGGACGGGGGAGTGTAGTCAGGCGCGTCCGACCAGTCGTCGTCGTCCTCCGCCGCGTTGTCGCCGACGTAGACGCCGTCCCGATCGCTGCTCACTCTGGCTCCCTCGTGTTCGCCGCCGCTTTCTCAGCGGTGCCGTTGCCACATCAAAGACTAGGCCGTACGGCAACCCCCGTTGAAGGCGGCTTCGCATCCCCGCCGGCCCGCCCGGTGCGGCGGGCCGGCGCTCAGTCCATCCGGCGCGGCCCGCCGAGCACCTGCTGTTCGGCCTGCCCGGCCACGGCCCGTACGTACTGGCGGCGCATCCTGGTGGCCCACAGGGTCAGGTCGTCGCCGAGGGTGGGCAGGGCGGCCACGTCCTCCGGCGGCAGCGACAGGATCCGGCCGGTCAGTTCCGCCTCCTGCGGCGAGATCCGCTGCACGCCGACCAGGTCGGCCGCGTTCAGCACCCGGGAGGCGTTCGGGCCCAGGTAGGGCAGCAGGGTCAGGGTGGTCTGCCAGGGGGCGGCGGAGAGCCGGCTGCGCGGCGGGCGGGCGCCGAGGTCGCGCACCACCAGCACCGGCGAGGCCACCGAGGCGCCCTGCGGGCCGAGCCGGCCGACCTGGTGGACCGTCACGCACGGCTGGCCGCCGCCGGCCGCCTGGGCCATCGGACCCCACAGCTGTCCGCGGGCGGTCTCCACCGCGACGCGGGCGCCGATCGCGGCCGCCCGCAGCGCGATGACCTGCGCCGTCCACATGCCGCCGACCAGCACCAGGTCGTACGAGGTCGGGCGGAACAGGCCGAGCACCGCGGGCAGTCCCTGCGGGTCGACGCCGATCACCACGCCGTCGTCGCCGACCGGGAAGGCCAGCGACGCGAGGTCGGCCGGCTCCAGCACGTGCTTCTCCCGGCGCGGGCCGCGCAGCCCGAAGCCGGGCAGGATCCGCGGCCGGGTCCGGCGCTGCTCGGCGCCGGGCTGCGGGCCGGCGGTGGGGTAGGTCTGGTACGCCATCAGGAAGCCCCTCCGAGCGGCAGGGTGGCGAGCATGCCGGGGGCCTGCTCCAGGTCGAGCCGGACCAGGCCGAGCCCGGTGCTCTGGGCGCGGCTCTCCACCTGGCGGCCGATCTGGCCGACCTCGCTCTCGTTGCGGCCGGTCACCCGCACGTGCCCGCTGACCGTCACCGAGCCGCCGGTGCCGTGCCCGGCGGTCAGGCTGAAGGTGCTGGCGAGGGCCGGGGAACCGGTGATCAGGTTGACCAGGTCCGGCGCGGCGACCCGGCCGGGGGCGCCGCCGGGGCGGCTCAGCTGCGGCCAGCGGGAGATCCAGTACGTGGTGTGCCAGCGGTCGTCGATCCGCCAGAACCGGTTGCCCTCCTGGGTGCGGCGGGTGGTGCCGCCGCCGCTGCCGGTGCCCTGACGGCCCGCCACCGCGATCGGGTTGGCGCAGGTGGCGATGGCCAGTGCGGCGATCAGCTCGCGCTCGTCCAGCACGGTCGCGTTGAAGCCGGCGCTGTTGAGCCGGCCGGCCAGCTGGTCGGTGACCCGCTGCAGCGCCTTGCGGGCGCCCTCCTCGCCGCCGCCGCGGGCGCGGACGGCGGTCGCCGCGCGTTCCGGGTCGAGCTTGAGCGCGATCCAGGTCAGCCGCAGCCCGGGGGTGGCGGTGCCGTCCGGCAGTTCGCGGTAGGCGCGGGCGGCCAGCGACTGCTCGGGCAGGTGCTGGGCCGGGGCGGGCTGGGTGTGCTGGACGAGCTGCACCGACTCCAGGGTGATGTCGTCCACCGTGAGCGCCGAGCAGATCACGTCCAGCGGCAGCGGCAGGGCGGTGCGCACCGGGCGCAGCGGCTGGTCCTTGGCCTGGACGAGCAGCACCGAGCTGAGGAAGGTCCCGTCGCCGACCATGCCGGTCTCCCGGCGGACCGGGCGGCCGCCGAACTCGGCCTCGGTGGCGTGGGTGCAGGTGCGCAGCCCCGGTTCGAGCTCCAGCGCCGGCGCCAGCGCCGGGTCGGTGCCGGCCGGCGGCAGCAGCGTCCTGGCCTGCTTGCGGCGGGACTTGAGGGCGGCGCGGACCCGCAGCAGTTCCGGGACGGTGCGGCCGCGCACCGGGACGAGCGCGAGCACGAGCAGCACCAGCGCGACCGCGCCGAAGCCGGCCGCGACCGGTCGGCTGATCGTCCAGCCGACCGCGACCAGGGCCGCCGCGACCTCGACCAGGACGAGCTGCTGGAGCTTCAACCGCCCTGCGAGCAGCCCCGGTCGGGGGTTGACCCGGACCTGGACGGCCCCGCCGCCCCTCGGCTGCGGTCCGGCGGTCCCGGTCCCCGGTCCGGTCTCGTTCGCCGGTGCGCTGTGCTGCGCCCGGCCGGACCGGCGCGGCCTCCCGCCGCCCGCACTGCGGCGGCGTCCTGGAGCGGTCTGGCTTGGCATCCCCCGGTGGCCCTCTCTGATCCGTTGTCGCGGCCCGGCTGGCTGTGTCGCGGACCGTACCCGTACCGTACTCACCGTCTGCTGCCGCATCGTAGAGGGTTCGCGCCGGTTCGTGCCCGGCGGGTGACCACGGGGCCGGTCGGTCTGACAACGCCCGACAACGTCTGACAAGGGGGACGACGAGGTATGGCATCGCGCCGGGACGAGCTGAACGCGTACACCTTCGCCCGCAAGCGCACGGTGGGCGCCTTCCTGCTGCCCGCCGGCGGCGGCAGTGACGAGGACGCGCCGCGTCCGGTGAAGGCGGTGCTGCCGAGTGTGCTGGCCGGGGCGGTGTTCGTGGCCGGGTTCGGGCTCTGGGGGGTCTTCAAGCCGAGCGCGCCGGTGAAGTGGGACGACGGCAAGAACATCATCCAGGGCAAGCAGTCGACGACCCGGTACGTGGTGCTCATCGACCAGGACCAGAAGACCAAGCGGCTGCACCAGGTGCTCAACATGTCCTCGGCGCGGCTGGTGCTGCCCGCGGGCGCCAAGGTCGTGGTGGTGGACGACGGGGTGCTCGACCGGTACCCGAACCACGGGCCGACGATCGGCATCCCGTACGCGCCGGACAAGCTGCCGACCACGGACAACGCGAGCAAGCCGATGAAGTGGGCGGTGTGCGACCGTCCGGGCTCGGACGACAAGCAGGAGACCGTCAACCAGGCGGTGTTCGTGGCGGCCGGCGCGGACGCGACGGCGCTGGCGGCCAAGGACCGGATGCTCGGCCCGGACCAGCTGCTGCTGGTGCAGCAGGCCGACGAGCAGCAGGTCTCGGCCGCGCCGGTGCCGGGTCAGCCGGCCGCCGCGGGTGCGGCCGTGTACCTGGTGGACGCGCAGGGCCGCAGGCACCTGATCGGCTCCCCGCAGTCGGACGACAGGGAGCGCAAGGCGCTGATCACCGCGGTGTTCGGGCCCAACGCGGTGCCGCAGCGGGTCAAGCGGGACTGGCTGGAGACCCTGGTGGACGCCACCCCGGTCACCTTCCCGCAGGTCGACGGGGTCGCCGACAGCCAGGGCGCCAACTCCAAGGTGGAGCTGAGCAACCAGGCCGACCGCCGGGTCGGCCGGCTGGTGCACTACCAGGACCGCCACTACGTGGTCGGCAAGGAGCAGCTGTACCTGGTCACGCCGTTCCAGGCGGACCTGATCCGGCAGAACCCGGCGTTCCAGATGCTCTACAAGTACGACCAGGACAAGAAGCCGCGCAGCGACGAGATGACCCCGGCCGACAACGCCCAGTGGGGCGTCGACGCGCCGCTGAAGGGCACCGTGGCTGACTGGCCGTTGAAGACCGGCGCGCCGGTGAACAACCAACAGGACCGCCAGGACGCCCGGATGGTCGTGTGCAGCACCTACGACGGCGTCGCCGAGGACGGCACCACGGCCAAGCGCAGCGTCTGGGCCGGGACTTCGTACCCCGCGCCGTACAACAACGGCGCCGGGGCGGCGTACGTGACCCCCGGTCACGGTCTGTTCTACCGCTCGCTGGACCACTCGGCCGCCGGCTCCGGAACCGACTTCCTGATCACCGAGACGGGGTTGCGCTACTCCGTCCCGTCCAACGGCGACGGCGGTCCGCGCCCCGGCGCCTCGCCCCAGCCCGGCCAGAGCGGCACCCCGAAGCCGCCGACCCCGTCGGCCGCTGCCACGCCGACTCCCGGGGCCACGGCCCAGGATCCCGGTCGCCAGCCGGAGGAACCCGGCGGCAACCAGGCCCGGTTGGGCTACCAGGGGGTCCGGCCGCTGCCGGTGCCGAAGGAGTGGTCGAACCTGGTTCCGGCCGGCCCGCCGTTGACGGCGACGGGCGCCGTTCAGCCGCAGAACGCCTGACGGGCCAAGCGCGGCAACCGAATTGGCCTCAGTGTCATGGTCTGGTAACTACTCGGTGATCGATGTTGGGCGAGCTGCGTGTGCCGACTACAGTGCTGCTGGACATCACACCGGTGATGGCGGCGGTCGGCCCGCAGGGCCCTCCGTACACGCAAATGTTGTCTCATGGGGGACGGTGGAGCATGGCTCAGGGTCAGTTCACGATGACCGCGCAGGAGATGCTGGCATTCGCCAAGCAGATCGAAGAGGCCATCGGCAAGATCGAGGCTGAGAAGAACAAGCTGATCAGCACGGTCTCCGGCATCACCGGCGGTTGGCAGGGCACGGCCGCGACGGCCTACACGAGCCTGCAGAACCGGGTCAACGAGGACATCGCGGCGCTCAAGGAATCGCTGAACGCGATCAAGCACGCGATCGAGCTGACCACCAAGCACTACGCGAGCACCGAAGAGGAGCAGAAGGCGATGTTCTCCGCGGCCCAGGGCTGATCACCGCACTCGCGCTGATCGACGCACCCGCGCCGACCGCCGTTCTGCCCCGCTCCACCGCTCTGCGGAGCGTCCGCCACTGACCGCGCGGCGCTCCGCGCCCTCGTCAAGGGAGACAACGTGTCCGACCACATTCTCGTCAACTTCCAGACCGTTCACCAGGCGGCCGAGGAGGTCAAGGCCTCGGCGAGCCGCATCGACCACCTGCTGAACGACCTCAAGGGCAACGTCACCCGCATCGCCACCAGCTGGCAGGGTGCCGCCCAGCAGGGCTACCAGGCCCACCAGGCCAAGTGGGACGCCAAGGCCAACGACCTCCAGCAGGCCTGCGCGCAGATCGCGACCTCGCTGGAGCAGGCCGCGCAGAGCTACCGGACGACCGAGGACGCCAACGCCAAGCTCTGGGGCTGACGTTCGGGTTCCTTGAGGAACGGCAGGGGGCGGGTACCCGGATTCCGGGCACCCTCCCCCGACGCGCGGCACGGGTGAACGACATGAGGGGTGGCAGGGTGTCCCGACACGGGTACCGGAAGGCGGCCGCGGCGATCGCCGCGCTCACGG
>NZ_JBHVJT010000116.1:0-12799 GCF_042798815.1 Kitasatospora sp. NPDC057738
GGCATGGCGTCCGGCGAGGCGAGCAGGGTCGGCGCCGGCTCGGCGGCCGGGGCGGGTGCCGGGGCCGGCGGGGCGGCCGGGGCAGCCGGAGCGGGCGGGGCGGCCGGGGCAGCCGGAGCGGGCGGGGCAACCGGCGGCTCGGCGAACGGCGGGACCGGGGGCATGCCGTGGCCGCCGCTCGTCGGCGGCATCAGCATGGTCGCGGCCTCGGCCCCCGCCGGCGCGGCGGGCTCGGGCAGGTCCGAGCCGGTGATCCGCAGCCCTTCGGGCATCAGGACGGTGGCGGCGTCGGCCCCGTCCGACGGGCCCGGCACACCGGGAACACCAGGCACACCGGGCGCGACCGGAGCCACGGGCGGCGGCACCGGCGCGACGGCCTGCGGCTGCGGCGAGGGCTGCGGAGCGACGACCGGCTCCTCGTGCCCGGGCGGCGGCGCGAGCATGGTGGGCGCGTCCCCGGCGGGCCGGCCGGAGACCGGCGGCTCGGTCAGCACGGCCGGGGCGGGCAGCGGCGCGGGAACGGGCTGCGGCGCCGGAACGGGCTGCGGCGCCGGAACGGGCAGTTCCTCGACGGGCGTGGCAGCGGCAGCGGCGGCCGCGACCGGGGCCTCGGCACCCTGCGGCCCGGCCGGGGCCGTCCCGAGCCGCTCCGCCTCCGCCGCGAGCGCCGCCGCCCCCGCCTCCTGGAGCCACTGCGGCGGGCTGAGCAGGAAGGAGGTGGCCTCCACCGGTCCGGGCGCGGGCTTCGCCGCCCCGGCCGGGTTGGCCGCCACCGGCCGCCCGTAGACCTCCTCGTACTGCCGGACCACCTCGTTGACGGGCAGCGCGGGCCACAGCGTGCTGGCGCCCGAGTCCCGGGCGATCACCAGCCGTGCCTCCCCCGTGCCGCCGCCCGCACCGCCCGTGCCCTCGGCCGGGCCCGCGGGCGCCACCGCCCAGCAGACGAAGCCCAGGTCGAACTCCCGGACCCGCACCTCGCGCTGCTGCGAGCGCGGCACCCCGCCGTTGATCCACTCCTCGGCGAGCTCCTGCGCCTGCGCGTACGTCACCACGCCCGGTTCACCCCTGTCCGCATCCTCTTCGTCCCCCGTTCCACCGACACCACCGCGACCACCGAGACCACCGCGACCACGCGCCTCAGCCCACCGGGACGGCTCGGGCGAACCCGCCGTCCACCATCAGCGCCGCGACCGTCTCCAGCTCCGGCGGGCTGCCCGCCAGCCTCAGCAGGAAGGCGTCGAAGTCCTCGCCGCAGGGCAGCAGCAGCCGGGCGCAGCGGTCCTCCGGGGCCTCCGGGGCGCCGGTGTCGCGGGCGTCGTCGTGCAGGTGGAACCAGACCGAGCCGGTCCGCTCGCCGCGCACCTTGAGCGCGACCAGGCCGCCCTGGGCGTAGGCGACGGCCAGGTAGTCCTTGGTGAGGTGGTCGCGCAGGCACTTGTTGGCGTACACGACGTCCGCGGTGCCGTACTCCTCGGTGAGCGTCAGGAAGGGCTGGTCGAGCAGCAGTCCGAGCTCGGTGTCCAGCGCCACGCCGACCGGGGTGCGGCCGCCGCCCAGCTTGAGGAAGGTGCGGTAGGCGTCGGGCAGCCGGTAGCCGAGGCGCTGCTCGGCGCGCTGCACCAGGTCCTCGGGGACGCCGATCGGGTCGCCGCCGTCCCCGGCCAGCGAGAAGTGCACCGCCCGGCGCTCCTGCAGGGGGCGGGTGCCGCGGCGGGTGTGGTCGGCGGCGGAGGTGGCCAGGCCGCCGTGGTGCCGCAGCAGCGCCTTGACCTCGACCGGCACGAGCTCCATCCGCCGCCAGCCGGGGGCGGCCCGGCCGACCGCGTGGTGCCAGGTCCAGCCGGGCGGGGTGGCGACGGCGGTCGAGAGGTCGGCCCAGAGCGGGTGGCCCTGGGTGTAGAGCGCGGCGTTGGCCGACACGTAGTCGGTCAGCCGCAGCTCGTCCACGCCGAAGCCCTCCGGCGGGTCGGCCACCTCGGCCGCGGCGGCGGCGTACGGGCCGAAGTCCGGAAAGCCGTACTCGTCCACCCTGACCCCGGCGGGGTGCCGCTCCGCGCGGACCGGGTCCGGGAACTGCACCACCTGACCTGCGTACGCCGCGTTCGGTGCGGCGGCGACGCCGGGCCGACCTGTCGTCATCTGGGAGCCCCCACTGGCTGCTGCAAATACGGTGCCTGCTGGGCACCAGCCTAGGGCCTGCCTTCAACCCCCCGTCCGTCAGGCGGACGACGGGGGAGCGACGGCGGGTCCCGGGGGCGGCGCACGGCCGGGACCTCGCCCGGAGCCCTGCCCGGACCACGCCCGAAGCCTTGCCCGGCCCCCGCCCGGCCCCGCCCGGAGCCGCGCCGGGGAGCGTCCCCGAGGTCACAACCGCACGCCGAGCGCCCGCGCCAGCGCCTCGGCCACCCGCAGCTGCCCGGCCTCGGTGAGGTGGGGGTGCAGCGGCAGGCTGAGCAGTTCGCGGGCGGCCCGCTCGGCGACCGGGAACGTCCCTTCGCGGTGCCCGAGGTGATGGAACGCGGGTTGCCGGTGGACCGGCACCGGGTAGTGCACTCCGGCGCCGATCCCGGCCGCGTGCAGTTCGGCCAGCACCGCGTCGCGGTCCCGGCCGGGGCCGATCCGTACCGGGTACAGGTGCCGGACGTGCTCGTTGCCGGGCGCGGTGCGGGGCAGGGCGATCCCGTCCAGCCCGCCCAGCAGCTCGTCGTAGCGGGCGGCGGCGGCCCGGCGGGCGGCGTTCCAGGCGGGCAGCCGGCGCAGCTTGGCGCGCAGCACGACGGCCTGCAGCGCGTCCAGCCGGGAGTTGAAGCCGGACCGTTCGTGCCGGTACCGGCCGCGGGCGCCGTGGTCGCCGATCAGCCGGACGGCGTCGGCCAGGGCGTCGTCGTCGGTGAGCACCGCCCCGGCGTCGCCGTAGGCGCCGAGGTTCTTGCCCGGGTAGAAGCTGGTGGCCGCGATCCGCCCGTACCGGCTCCGCCCGTGCTGGCGGGCGCCCTGGGACTGCGCCGCGTCCTCCACCACCGGCCGTCCGTCGGCCGCCGCCAGCAGCGGCCCCATCGGGGCGAGTTGGCCGAAGAGGTGGACGGGCAGCAGCGCGGCCGCGCCGGGCAGCGCGGCGGCGGCCCGCTCCGGGTCCATCAGCAGGTACTCCGGGTCGGCGTCGACCAGCACCGGGCGCAGCCCGGCCCGCAGCACGGCCTCGGCGGTGGCGACGAAGGTGTTGGCGGGCAGCACCACCCCGCTGCCGGGCGGCAGGCCCAGGGCGCGCAGGGCCAGTTCGAGGGCGTCGGTGCCGTTGGCGGCGCCCACGCAGTGCCGGACACCGGCGAAGGCCGCGTACTCATGCTCGAAGGCGGCCACCTCGGGGCCCTTGACGAAGGCTCCGGAGGCGAGCACCCGGTCGAAGCCGGCCCGCACCTCGTCCGCCACCTCGGCGTGCGCCGCCGCCAGATCGACCAGCGGGACGCCCTCCCGCACCGGATCCCGCACCGGATCCCGCGCCGCGCCCCGGCGCACCGGCCCGCTCACCGGGCGACCTCCGCCCCGGTCCGGGCCGCCGCGCCCACCGGGACGGTGGCGCCGCCGAGTTCGAGGCTGAGCGAGGCCGCCTCCAGCAGCTGCAGCACCCGCACCCCGGCCCGGCCGTCGGTGAGCGGGGCCCGGCCCTCGGTGATGGCGGCCGCGAACTCGGCCATCACGTTGCGCAGCGCCTCCTGCTCGACCAGCGCGGGCGCGACCATCTCGCCGACCCGGTAGGAGATCAGCGCCCGGTGCCGGATCGCGTCGGTCAACCGGTCGGGCGGGGTGAGGTCGACCCCGCGGTCGTGCACGGCCAGCCGGGCCTGCGGGTTGAGGTCGTCCCAGACCAGGGTGCGCCGCGAGCCGCCGATCAGCGTGGTGCGGACCTTGGTCGGGGAGAGCCAGTTGACGTGGCAGTGCGCCAGCGCGCCGTTGCTGAGCCGGACCGTCAGGTAGGCGACGCAGGCGCGGCCGGCCCCGATCGGGTCGGCGCCCTGGGCGGACACCCCGACCGGCTCGACCCCGGGCGGCAGCACGAAGTCCAGGATCGACAGGTCGTGCGGGGCGAGGTCCCACAGCACGTCCACGTCCGGCTGCACCAGGCCGAGGTTGATCCGCACCGAGTCGAAGAACTGGACGTCCCCGATGTCCCCGCCGTGGACCAGTTCGCGGATCCGCCGCACCGCCGGGGTGTAGCAGAAGGTGTGGTCGCACATCAGCACCAGCCCGCGCCGCTCGGCCAGGTCGACCAGTTCCTCGGCCTCGGCGGCGGAGGTGGTGATCGGCTTCTCCACCAGGACGTGCTTGCCGGCCTCCAGGGCCGCCCGCACCAGCGCGTAGTGGGCGCCCGCCGGCGTCGCCACCGCGACCGCGCCGACCCGCCCGTCCGCCAGTACCCGCCGGTAGCTGTCGGTCACCCCGACGGTGCTGTACTCCCCCAGCACCGCCCGGGCCTTGGCCTCGTCCAGGTCGCACAGCCAGTGCAGCCGCAGCGCCGGGGTGTGCTGCGCGTTGCGGACCAGCTTCGGGCCCCAGTAGCCGGCCCCGACCACGGCCAGCCCCACCGGGTGTTCGGGCACCGGCCGGGGCGGCTCGTCCGGTGCGGGCACGTGTCCGCCGGGTGCCTGGTTGGCGGTCTGCCAGTGCTCGTCCTGCGGTTCCGACGTCATCGCACGAGCCCCTTCGCTCAGCGCCGGGGCGGGCGACAGGCCTTCCCCGGCGGCCTCAACGTCCGGCGCGGGCACCGGAGTCGGGCTGCCGGCGGCTGTCCGCACGGTCGGCCGCGTCCCCTTCGGCTCGCTGCCGGAACGGTACCGGCCGGGCACCGGGCCCGGGGGCCGTTTCGGTAGATCGGCGGACAAGTCGTGACGGGCGGGTGCGCGTTCGGCCGGCATCGGGCGACCGCCGGCCGGCCGGCCGCGGCACCGGACGCCGCCGCACCCCGGTTGTGCGGTTGTCAGTACCGTTTGACAGGCTTGCCCCGGACCGGCCCGGTCACTCCGGCCGATGCCGGGTTACGAGGAGGAGGACGACGGATGACCACCGGTGAGCCGGCGGGCCCGCCCGTGCTGCGCCACCACCGCGACAGCCTGCTGCCCGCCGTCGCCGCCGCGCTGTCGCTCAAGGGCGGCGAGGTGCACACCCTGGCGGGCGACAAGGACCCGCGCCGCCCGGTGCTGCACCACCTGGTCGCCGACTTCCTGGACACCCTGCCGGCGGAGGCCCGCGAGCGGTTCACCGGCCGCTGCCCGGAGGCCGTCCTGCTCTCCCAGCACCTGGCCGCGGTCGACGGCCGGCGCTCCAAGCGCGCCGCCCGCAAGCCGATGACCCTGCAGGAGGCCCGGAAGTCGCTCAAGGGCGCCCGGATGACGACCGTGCGCATCCGCGAGGAGGACGACCCGGCGCACGGCAGCCACGCCCCACCCTGCCGCTCCTGCGCTCCGATGCTGGAGCACTTCACCGTACGCAGCGTCGCCGTCGGGCCGCCCGCGCACTGACCGGCCGAGCGCCGGCACGTCCCCCGTCCCCCAGCCCTGGAGTCCGTCCTGAACCCGCCGATCCCGTCCCCACCGGCCACCCTCTCCCCCGCCGGCACCCGGACCCGCCCGCGCTTCCCCGCCGACGTCGCCGCCGAGCTCAAGGCGGCCGGCTGGCACCCCGGCCGCTGGGAGATCCGGCAGGCCGAGGAGTGGGCCGACGCCCTGGCCGGGTACGGCGCGCCCGCCGGCGTACGGCACGCGGTGTTCCCGGCGGCGGTGGAGGCCTGGGCCGAGTTCGGCGGCCTCGCCTTCGACCTGTCCGGCCCGGGCCGCCAGCTGGCCCGCACCCCGTTCCTGATCGACCCGCTGTGCGGGCTGCACCAGCCGCGCACCCTGCTCGACCTGGGCCGGGCGCTGGGCACCCGGCTGGCCCCGCTCGGCGAGGAGGCGTACGGGCAGGCGCTGCTGGCCGTCGACGAGGAGGGCCGGGTCTACAGCCTGGACCACACCGGCGAGTGGTTCCTCGGCCACGGCATCGACCAGGCGATCTCCACCCTCGTCCTGGGCACCGCCCCCGAGCGGCTGCGCACCGCCGAGGAGTACTGACGGCCGGGGGCCGGGGACGGCTCAGCGCAGCCGCTCGGCCCGCACCGCCAGCCGGGACGGCAGCACCGCCTCGATCCGGAACCCGCCGTCCGCCTCCGGCCCGGAGGAGAAGGTGCCGCCCAGCGCGATCACCCGCTCCCGCATCCCAACCAGCCCGTTGCCGCCGCTGGGCAGCTTCGCCGCGCCCCGCTCCCCGCCCGGGCAGGCGTTCACCACGGCCACCCGCACCCCGTTCGGCGCGTACGAGAGCAGGACGGACACCTGGGCCCCGCCCGCGTGCTTGTGCGCGTTGGTCAGGCCCTCCTGGACGACCCGGTAGGCGGTCTGCTCGGCCTCGCCGGTGAACTCCTGCCGGCTGCCGCTGACCGTCAGGGTCACCGCCATCCCGGCCGCGCGGGACTGGTCGACCAGCCGCGGCAGCCCGGCCAGCGAGTCCGGCTCCGGCTGCCGTTCGTCGTCCATCCGCAGCACCCCGAGGATCTCGCGCAGTTCGTTCAGCGCCTGCCGGCCCACCTCGCCCATCAGCTTGGCGCTCTGCGCCGCCCTGTCCGGGTCCTTGCCGGCGATCCGCTCCAGCGCCCCTGCGTGCACCACCATCAGGGACACCCGGTGCGCCACCACGTCGTGCATCTCCCGGGCGATCCGGGTGCGCTCCTCCAACCGGGCCCGGCGGGCGCGCTCCTGCGCCTGCTCGGCCAGCAGGTCCAGCTCGGTCTCCAGGCCGTGGGCGCGGTCCTTGAGCGACTCGATCAGCCGCCGCCGCGCGCCGACGTACAGTCCGGTCACCACCGGGGCGACGGTCAGCCCGACCGACACCAGCAGCGACAGCAGGATCTGACCCCACAGCGGCGGCGGGTCCACCATGTCGCCGGGCGTCATCAGCGACACCGCCATCACCGCGGCCGCCTCGGCGAAGGCCAGCCCGGACAGCGCCACCACCCGGCGCCGGCGCGAGGGCCACTCCCAGGTCGAGGCCAGCGTGTACAGCGCCACCACCAGCAGCACCACGCCCAGCATGCCGGGCATCACCAGCAGCGTCACCAGTACCGGGACGGCCGGCCAGCGCCGGCGCACCACCAGCGAGCCGCCGGCCAGCGTGCCGAGCACGGCTATGCCGACCGCTCCCGCGGTGCTGACGTGTATCCGGGCGGAGAGGAAGGCGATCGTGCTGGCCGCGCACTCCACCGCGGCGAGCAGCCCCAGCCCGACGTCCAGGAAGGCGCTGCGCGGCCGCTTCCACCACCAGAACCACCGGACCGGCATGCGCTCCCCAGGCGACTTGCTCATGCCCCACAGCGTAAGCGGCAACCCCCTCCCCTCCCCACCGGGATCTCCCGGCACACCCCCCGAAGCCGTCAAGTGGTCCAGACCACAGGTGGTTTTCGGCAGCCCTGTCCGCCATCCGGCCACCTCGCGGACAGCACCCGCCCCGACACCTATGCTGGTCGCGTCGGACAGCGCGGTCCGCACGCGTCACACCCGCCACACCCGTGTGGACCTGTGACGATGAGCCGTTGCCGAACCCCACCACCAGAGGGAGCCAGCCGTGACCGCTCCGGTCCCCACCCCGGCGGACAGCCCCACGCCCGTCGTCGCCGACAATGCCGCCCTGCGTGCGGACATCCGACGCCTCGGCGACCTGCTGGGCGAGACGCTGGTCCGCCAGGAGGGTCCCCAGCTGCTGGGCCTGGTCGAACAGGTCCGCCTGCTGAGCCGCACCGACGGCGAGGCCACCGCCGAACTCCTCTCCGACATCGACCTGGACACCGCCGCCAAGCTGGTCCGGGCGTTCTCCACCTACTTCCACCTCGCCAACGTCACCGAGCAGGTGCACCGCGGCCGCGAGCTCGCCACCCGCCGCGCCCGGGAGGGCTCGCTGCTCGCGCAGACCGCCGACCAGCTCGCCGAGGCCGACCCCAAGCACCTCCAGGACACCCTGGCCCACCTCGCGGTCCGCCCGGTCTTCACCGCGCACCCCACCGAGGCCGCCCGCCGCAGCGTCCTCAACAAGCTGCGCCGGATCGGCGAGCTCCTCGACCGCATCCACCGCGACGAGGTCACCTCCGGCCTGGCCGCCGCCGACCAGGCCCGCACCAGCAGCGCCAAGCGCTCCGCCGACCGCCGCCTGGCCGAGGTCATCGACCTGCTCTGGCAGACCGACGAGCTGCGCATCGCCCGCCCCGAGCCCACCGACGAGGCCCGCAACGCCGTCTACTACCTGGACGAGCTCTACCGCGAGGCCGTCCCCGAGGTCCTGGAGGAGCTGCACGAGGAGCTCGCCCGGGTCGGCCTGGGCCTGCCCGACGGCGTGCGGCCGCTCACCTTCGGCACCTGGATCGGCGGCGACCGCGACGGCAACCCCAACGTCACCCCGCAGGTCACCTGGGACGTCCTCAACCTCCAGCACGAGTACGGCATCAAGGACGCGCTCTCCGCGATCGACGACCTGCGCAACACGCTCTCCACCTCCGAGCGGCTGGCCGGCGCCTCGGTCGAACTGCTCGCCTCGCTCAACACCGATCTGCACCTGCTCCCCGAACTCAGCCCGCGCTACAAGCGGATGAACGCCGAGGAGCCCTACCGCCTCAAGGCCACCTGCATCCGGCTCAAGCTGGAGAACACCCGCGAGCGGCTGGCCGGCGGCACCCCGCACGTCGAGGGCCGCGACTACCTCGGCACCCGCGAGCTGATCGCCGACCTGCGGCTGATCCAGGACTCGCTGCGCGCCCACCGCGGCGAGCTCATCGCCGACGGCCGCCTCGCCCGCGCCATCCGCACCGTCGAGGCCTTCGGACTGCAGCTCGCCACCATGGACGTGCGCGAGCACGCCGAGGCCCACCACCACGCCCTCGGCCAGCTCTTCGACCGGCTCGGCGAGGAGGCGTGGCGCTACGCCGACATGCCCCGCGAGTACCGGCAGAAGCTGCTCGCCAAGGAGCTCCGCTCGCGCCGCCCGCTCGCCCCCACCCCGGCCCCGCTGGACGAGGCCGGCACCAAGACCCTCGGCGTGTTCAACACGATCCGCCAGGGCTTCGAGCGCTTCGGCGACGAGATCGTCGAGAGCTACATCATCTCCATGTGCCAGGGTGCCGACGACGTCTTCGCGGCCACCGTGCTGGCCCGCGAGGCCGGTCTGATCGACCTGCACGCCGGCATCGCCAAGATCGGCATCGTGCCGCTGCTGGAGACCACCGACGAACTCCAGCAGGCCGACCGCATCCTCGACGAGATGCTCTCCGACCCGTCCTACCGCCTGCTCGTCTCGCTGCGCGGCGACGTCCAGGAGGTCATGCTCGGCTACTCCGACTCCTCCAAGTTCGGCGGCATCACCACCTCCCAGTGGGAGATCCACCGCGCCCAGCGCCGCCTGCGCGACGTCGCCCACCGCTACGGCATCCGGCTGCGCCTGTTCCACGGCCGCGGCGGCACCGTCGGCCGCGGCGGCGGCCCCTCGCACGAGGCCATCCTGGCCCAGCCCTGGGGCACCCTGGAGGGCGAGATCAAGGTCACCGAGCAGGGCGAGGTCATCTCCGACAAGTACCTGCTCCCCTCGCTGGCCCGGGAGAACCTGGAGCTGACCATCTCCGCCACGCTCTCCGCCTCCGCGCTGCACACCGCCCCGCGCCAGGCCCCCGAGTCGCTGGCCCGCTGGGACGCCGCGATGGACCAGGTCTCCGAGGCCGCCCACACCGCCTACCGCGGCCTGGTCGAGCAGGAGGACCTGCCGAAGTACTTCTTCGCCGCCACCCCGGTCGACCAGCTCGCCTCGCTGCACCTGGGCTCCCGCCCGTCCCGCCGCCCCGACTCCGGCGCCGGCCTGGACGGCCTGCGGGCCATCCCGTGGGTGTTCGGCTGGACCCAGTCCCGGCAGATCGTCCCCGGCTGGTTCGGCGTCGGCTCCGGCCTCGCGGCCGCCCGCGCGGCGGGCCTCGGCGGCGTGCTGGACGAGATGTACGGCGAGTGGCACTTCTTCCGCAACTTCCTGTCCAACGTCGCCATGACACTGGCCAAGACCGACCTGCGGATCGCCCAGCACTACGTCGAGCAGCTGGTGCCCGGCGAACTGCGCCACGTCTTCGACGAGATCAAGGCCGAGCACGCGCTCACCCTGCGCGAGGTGCTGCGGCTCACCGGCGAGAACGAACTGCTGGAGCACAACCCGGTGCTGAAGCAGACCTTCGCCGTCCGCGACGCCTACCTCGACCCGATCTCCTACCTCCAGGTCGCGCTGCTGCGCCGCCAGCGCGAGGAGCTCTCGGCCGGGCGCCAGGACGACCCGCTGCGCGCCCGCGCGCTGCTGCTGACCGTCAACGGCATCGCCGCCGGCCTGCGCAACACCGGCTGACGGCCGCCCGAGAACGGCCGATGGGCCGGTGTCCCGTCCGGGACACCGGCCCATCGCCGTGAGGCTCCCGCTCCGCACGGAGGGGGTGCTGCTCAGTGCGGAACTCCCGCTCCGCGCAGGCGTCCTGCTCCGCGCGGGGGTCCCGCTCCGCGCAGGGCTCCTGCTCCGCGCGGGGGTCCTGATCCGCGCGGGGGTGCTACTCCGCCACCTCGCCCGCGCGCCTGCGCTTCAGCCACAGCGCCGCGCCGCCGGCCGCCACCACCAGGCCGCCGCCGACCGCCAGCAGCCCGGCGTCGGGGCCCATCGAATCGCCGAGCACCGGGCCGAACTGCGCCGCCGCCGGTTCCGGGGAGACCGCCGGGTCCGACTCGGCCACCGGCTCCGCGTGCGCCAGCGCACCGCTCGACAGCAGGACGCCGGCCGCCCCCAGCGCGCCGGCCGTACCGACCCGCCGCCCGAGCCGCTTCAGCTCGACCACCCGGCTCCGCCGCACTCGGCGGACCGGACGCAATCCCCGCATCGAGAACTCCCCAGGACTCGTTCGCGTACCCGGCCGACGCTATCCGATCCCGCACGGGGTTCTCACACCGATTCAGGTGTGGACGGGCAAGCGTTGTACGACCGTTGCGTACCCGCGCACGGTCCTGACGGACGGTCAGCGGCGATCAGGAGTTGTACGTGCCCTGGGCCCGCTCCAGCCCCTCGGACAGCAGCGCCTCCACCGCGTCCGCCGAACGGTCCACGAACCACTCCAGCTCCTTGCGCTCGGTCGAGGAGAAGTCCTTCAGCACGAAGTCCGCGACCTCCATCCGGCCCGGCGGACGGCCGATCCCGCAGCGCACCCGGTGGTAGTCCGGGCCCAGCGACTTGGTGATCGACTTCAGGCCGTTGTGGCCGTTGTCCCCGCCGCCCAGCTTCAGCCGCAGCGCCGCGTAGTCGATGTCCAGCTCGTCGTGGACCGCGATCAGCGCCGAGGCCGGCACCTTGTAGAAGTCGCGCAGCGCCGTCACCGGCCCGCCGGAGAGGTTCATGAAGGACATCGGCTTGGCCAGCACCACCCGCTTGCCCGACAGCCGTCCCTCGGCCACCTGCGCCCGGCTCTTGTGCGCCTTGAACCTGGCACCCATCCGCTGCGCCAGCAGGTCCACCACCATGAAGCCGATGTTGTGCCGGTTCCGGGCGTACTGCTCCCCGGGGTTGCCCAGCCCCACCACCAGCCAGGGGCCGTCGTAGTCCTCGCTCATGCGCCCACCTCGCTGCGCTCGGCGGCCGCTTCGCGGACCGCGCACCTCTCCATGGCTCGCTCGCTGCGCTCGCTCACGCTTCTCTCCTCGACTTCGCGCTCGACGTCATCATCCCGGACGCACCGCTGCCCCGGTCGCTCCAGCGGGAGCGACCGGGGCAGCGGTCTCAGCAATTGGGCGTCAGGAGGCTCAGGCCTCGGTGCCCTCGGCCTCGGCGGCCTCGTCCTCGACCGGGGCGGCCTGGGCGGCGATGACCTGCAGCACGACGGCGTCGGCCTCGACGGCCAGCGAGACGTTGGCCGGCAGGACGATGTCCTTGGCGTGGATGGAGGCGCCGGCCTCCAGGCCCTCGACGGAGACGGTGACCGACTCGGGCAGGTGGGTGGCCTCGGCCTCGATCGGCAGGGACTGCAGGACGTGCTCCACCAGGTTGCCGCCCGGGGCCAGCTCGCCCTCGGTGTGGACCGGGATCTCGACGGTGACCTTCTCGCCGCGCTTGACCAGCAGCAGGTCGACGTGCTCGATGGTGCGCTTGATGGCCTCGCGCTGGACGGCCTTCGGCAGCACGTACTCGTCCTTGCCCTCGATCGGCACGACCAGCAGGGCGTTCGGGGTCTTCAGGGCCATCATCAGGTCGTGGCCGGGCAGGTTCAGGTGAACCGGGGCGTGGCCGTGGCCGTAGACGACACCGGGGACGAAGCCGGCGCGGCGGGCACGACGGGCGGCACCCTTGCCGAACTCGGAACGGGTCTCAGCGGCAATACGGATCTCGGACACGACTGCACTCCTCGTGGAAATGGCGCGGGGGTGCAGGCAACGCGAAAAACCGCCGGGACCACACCCTCAGTACGTTCGGGGGTCACTCGGCGGCAACGGCCTGCCGGGCGGACGGGAATCCGGCACCGGCAGCGCGTCGATCACGGATCGGGCACCCGTCGAACGGGCGCACGGCATCCCTCGCCGAGCAGTTTCACGAGTCTAACCGCACCTGCGGCCTCCCGCGAAATCGGCGGCGGAGGACGGTGCTTGCCTCCAGAGCCAAATCCGCCCACCCCCACCCGTTCCCTCCCCCCCCACAGGCCAACCCCACAACCCCCCCCACCACC
>NZ_JBHVJT010000116.1:12809-17121 GCF_042798815.1 Kitasatospora sp. NPDC057738
GCCCCGGTCCGTCCGGACCGGGGCCGCCTGCACGGGCCTTCGTCAGTGCACGCCCTCGAAGAGGCTGGTCACCGAGCCCTCCTCGAACACCTCGCGGATCGCGGCGGCGATCGACGGGGCGATGGAGAGGGTGGTGATCTTGTCCAGCTGGAGCTCCGCCGGGGTGGGCAGCGTGTTGGTGAACACGAACTCGCTGACCCGCGAGTTCTTCAGCCGGTCCGCGGCCGGGCCGGAGAGGACACCGTGGGTGGCCGCGACCACGACGTCCGCGGCGCCGTTGTCGAACAGCGCGTCGGCCGCGGCGCAGATGGTGCCGGCGGTGTCGATCATGTCGTCGACCAGCACGCAGACCCGGCCCTTGACGTCACCGACGACGTCGGCCGACAGGATGGTGTTGGCCTGGGTGATGTCGCGGCGCTTGTGGATGATCGCCAGCGGGGCGTCCAGCCGGTCGCACCACTGGTCGGCGACCTTCACCCGGCCGGCGTCCGGCGAGACGACGGTCAGCTTGGAGCGGTCGACCTTCCCGCCGATGTAGTCGGCCAGCAGCGGCAGCGCGAACAGGTGGTCCACCGGGCCGTCGAAGAAGCCCTGGATCTGCGCGGTGTGCAGGTCCACGGCCATCAGGCGGTCCGCACCGGCCTGGCGCAGCAGGTCGGCGATCAGCCGGGCCGAGATGGGCTCGCGGCCGAGGTGCTTCTTGTCCTGGCGGGCGTAGCCGTAGAACGGCAGGATCGCGGTGATGCTCTTGGCGGAGGCCCGCTTCAGCGCATCGATCATGATCAGCTGTTCCATGATCCACTGGTTGATGGGAGCCGTGTGGCTCTGCATCACGAAGCAGTCCGCGCCGCGCGCGGAGTCCAGGAAGCGGACGTAGATCTCGCCGTTGGCGAAGTCCAGGGCCTTGGTGGGGACCAGCTCGGTCCCGAGCGCCTCGGCCACCTCCTTCGCCAGCTCCGGGTGGGCACGGCCGGAGAAGAGCTTCAGCTTCTTCTCACCCGACGTCGTGATCCCGCTCACTGCACCGTCTCCTCGCGTTGCGAACGCTGAACCCTCGACCCGGTGGCGGGCAGGCAGGGCCCGCTCGTGGCACGGGTAGGGGGAATTGTCGGTACGCCTGGACACGGGCGGTAAGCCCAGTGGCGCACGTATGTCCCCAAGGTTACGCGCCCGCGCAGAAACCGTCCGCCTCGGGACCGCCCCCGGCCCCCGGGCCCGCCCGCTCAGGCCTGCTCGGCCCCGTCCGCCGCAGCCTTCGCGGCCTGCGCGGATGCCGTCCCGGGGCGCTTGCGCTCGACCCAGCCGTCGATGTTGCGCTGCGTGGCCCGGCTCACACCGAGTGCCCCGGCCGGGACGTCACCGGTGATCACCGAACCGGCGGCGGTGTAGGCGCCGTCACCGATGGTGACCGGGGCGATGAACATGTTGTCCGAGCCGGTGCGGCAGTGCGCGCCGATGACCGTGCGGTGCTTGTTCACGCCGTCGTAGTTCACGGTGACCGAGGCCGCGCCGACGTTGGTGCCCTCGCCGATCGTCGCGTCGCCGATGTAGGACAGGTGCGGCACCTTGGCGCCCTCGCCCAGCTCGGAGTTCTTCACCTCGACGTAGGTGCCGACCTTCGCCTTGCGGGCCAGCCTGGCGCCGGGCCGCAGGTAGGCGTACGGACCGGCGGTGGCCAGCTCGCCGATCTCGGCGCGGTCGGCCGTGGTGTTGCTCACCCGGGCGCCGGCGCCGACCAGGGTGTCCTTGAGGGTCGAGTTCGGGCCGACCTCGCAGCCCTCGCCCAGGTGCGTGGCGCCCTGGAGCTGGGTGTTCGGCAGCACCACGGCGTCCGGCTCGTAGCTGACCTGCACGTCGAACCAGGTGGTCGCCGGGTCCACCACGGTGACGCCCTCGCGCATCGCCCGCTCCAGCAGGCGGTCGTTCAGCAGCCGGCGGGCCTGCGCCAGCTGGACCCGGTCGTTGATGCCCAGGATGTCCCGGTGGTCCTCGGCCACCACGGCGCCGACCCGGTGACCCGCCTTGCGCAGGATCTCCAGGGTGTCGGTCAGGTACTCCTCGCCCTGCGAGTTGTCCGTGGTGAGCTCGCCCAGCGCCGCGGTGAGCAGCTTGGCGTCGAACGCGAAGACGCCGGAGTTGATCTCGGTGATCGCGCGCTGGGTGGCGCTGGCGTCCCGCTCCTCGACGATCGCGGCGACGGTGCCGTCCTCGTCCCGCAGGATGCGGCCGTAGCCGAAGGGCTCCGGGACGACGGCGGTCAGCACGGTGACGCCGTTCTGCTGGGCGATGTGCGCGTCGGCCAGCCGGCGCAGGGTCTCCCCGGTCAGCAGCGGCGAGTCGCCGGCGGTGACGATGACCGTGCCGTCCAGCGCCACGCCGTCGGCGGCCAGCGACTCCAGCGCGGTGCGCACCGCGTGCCCGGTGCCGTTCTGCTCCACCTGCACCGCGGTGCGGGTGGCCGGGTAGTGCTCCGCCAGGTGCGCCTCGACCTGCTCGCGCTGGTGGCCGACCACCACGACCAGCTGGCCGGGCGTCAGCTCCCGGGCCGCCGAGACCGCGTGACCCACCAGCGAGCGCCCGCACACCTCGTGCAGCACCTTGGGCAGCTTGTTCGACTTCATCCGGGTCCCGCCACCGGCGGCGAGCACGACAACGGCGGCAAGCGAATTGGCACCCATGCGGGGAGGCTCCTCGGTAAGTTCACAGAGAGGGCAGAGCAGGCCCGGCCCGGACCCAGGCCGGTCGCCATTCGCACAGTCCGCCGAGCAGCACCGACAATACCGGCGCGAGGGAAAACGCCCGAACCCGAGGCGTGCAGAGGCTCCGCCGCTAGGATTCGAACCCAGACAAAGGCCTCCAAAGGGCCCTGTGCTGCCATTACACCACGGCGGACAGTCGTGTCAGACCCTACCGGAGAGGGCCCTGCCGTGGGTATCGGCTTGCGTCGATCCGCGGGCCCGATTCCGCCCCCGGCGGCCGAACGCGCCGGGCCCCCGGTTCATCCATCCAGTCGGGTGAATTCACTCAAGCGCCGCGCGGCGGAGTGTTCCCCTGGACACGGAGCGCAACCTACGATGCCGTAGGTTACGCCAACGTAGCTCCGCTTCTCTCCCGCTCCGGGACGCCGCAAAGGGACCCCCATGACCATCCAGGCCGGCGAGGCGCGCGCGGGGAACGCCGCGTCCCGCACCCCGTCTTCCGACTCCGATCCCGCCGATCCCACCGGTCCGGCCGAACCGGCTGATTCGGCCCTGATCACCGAGACCGCCGGGACCACCGACGCCGACGCCGCGGCCACCCGGCTGTCCGCCACCCGTGGCGGGGAGAAGCAGGGCCTGGCCGAGCGGATCGCGCTCTCCCTGTTCATCCTCGTGCCGTTCACCGCCCTGGTCGCCGCCGTCCCGGTGGCCTGGGGGTGGGGACTGGGCTGGACGGACCTCGCGATCACCGTCGCGATGTACTACCTCACCTGCCACGGCATCACCATCGGCTACCACCGCTACTTCACCCACGGCGCCTTCAAGGCCAACCGCCCGATGCGCCTGGCGCTGGCGATCGCCGGGAGCCTCGCGGTCGAGGGCCCGCTGGTGCGCTGGGTGGCCGACCACCGCAAGCACCACCGGTTCAGCGACAAGGACGGCGACCCGCACTCGCCGTGGCGCTACGGGGAGAGCGTCCCGGCGCTGATGAAGGGCCTGTGGTGGGCCCACATGGGCTGGATGTTCGACGAGGAGCAGACCTCGCAGGCCACGTACGCCCCCGACCTGGTGCGCGACCCTGCCATAAGGCGGATCTCCCGGCTGTTCTGGCTCTGGACCACCATCTCGCTGCTGCTCCCCGCGCTGATCGGCGGCCTGGTGAGCCTGTCCTGGGAGGGGGCGCTGTCCGCCTTCTTCTGGGGTTCGCTGGTCCGGGTGGCGCTGCTGCACCACGTCACCTGGTCGATCAACTCGATCTGCCACGCCGTCGGCCGCCGCCCGTTCCGCTCCCGGGACCGCTCCGGCAACGTCTGGTGGCTCGCCGTGCTCTCCTGCGGGGAGTCCTGGCACAACCTGCACCACGCCGACCCGACCGCGGCCCGGCACGGGGTGCTGCGCGGGCAGATCGACTCCTCGGCCCGGCTGATCCGCTGGTTCGAGCTGGCCGGCTGGGTCCGGGACGTCCGCTGGCCGGACGCGCAGCGGATCGCCGCCCGCCGCGCCGCATGAGGCGGCGCTTCCAGCATGATGTAGGGGTGAACGGGAGCAGCGCAGACAGCACAGGCGGTCACCACGGCACGCGGACGGACGCGGCGCCCGCCACGGCGCCGGCC
>NZ_JBHVJT010000117.1:0-17080 GCF_042798815.1 Kitasatospora sp. NPDC057738
CGCGAGTTCCGTCTCGCGGACCCGGGAGCCGTTTCCGTCCTCCCCGGACACCTGGCCGCACACCCCGGCCCGGCGCACCGTACCCGGGCCCGGCGAACGACGAGCAGCCCCCGGACTCCGGTCCGGGGGCTGCTCGTCGTCAGGGGCGGGGACGCGCCGGGGTCACCACACCACGGGCAGCGCGCTGATGCCGTGCACCAGCATGCCCGAGGGGCGCGGCAGGTCCTCCGGGGCCACGGCCAGCTTCAGGGTGGGGAAGCGCTGGAACAGCGAGCCGATCGCGATCTGGAGCTCCAGCCGGGCCAGGCCCGCGCCGATGCAGTAGTGGGTGCCGTGGCTGAACGCGAAGTGCGGGTTGCCCGGCCGGTGGAAGTCGAGCTCGTCCGGGTCGGTGTACTGGCGGCGGTCGCGGTTGGCGGAGGCCAGGCCGGGCAGCACCGCGGAGCCCTTGGGGATCACCACGCCGCCCAGTTCGAGCTCCTCGGTGGTGATCCGCAGCAGCCCCTCGTCGCCCGGCGGGTAGGCGCGCAGCAGCTCCTCCACCGCGGCGTCGATCAGCTCCGGGTTCGCCTGCAGCTCGGCCAGCCGCTCCGGGTTGGTGAGCAGCGCGACCACGCTGTTGGCGATCTGGTTGACCGTGGTCTCGTGGCCGGCCACCAGCAGGCTGATCCCGAGGAAGATCAGCTCCTCGTGGCTGAGCCGGTCGCCGTCCTCGTCGTGGATGGAGACCAGGGCGGACAGCAGGCCGTCGTCCGGCTGCTGCCGCTTGGCCTCGACCAGCTCGGAGAGGTAGGTGAACAGGCCGACCTGGGCCTCCAGCATCTCCTCCTTGGTCCGCGAGGTGGTCGCCAGGAAGGCGCTGGACCAGGCGGAGAACTTCTCCCGGTCCTCGAACGGCACCCCGAGCAGCTCGCAGATCACGGTCACCGGCAGCGGGAAGGCGAGCGCCGGGATGAGGTCCACCGGCCCCTCGCTCGCGGCCATGGCGTCCAGCAGGGCGTCGGTGTGCTCCTGGATCCGGGGCCGCAGGGCGGCCACCCGGCGGACGGTGAACTCCCGGGAGACCAGCTTGCGCACCCGGGTGTGCTCCGGCGGGTCCATGTTCAGCAGGCTCTTGAACTTCTGCGGCGCCGCCGCGAGCCGGGGCGCACCGTCCTCCAGGGTGGCGGCCCGGCTGAAGCGCGGGTCCGAGAACACGGTGCGCACGTCGTCGTACCGGGTGACCAGGTACGCGTGGTCGCCGCTGGGCATGCGCACCTCGGCCACCGGCCGGTTCTCCCGGAGGTGGCCGTAGAACGGGCAGGCCTGCATCGCGGACGGGCGCTCGAACGGGTAGTCCGGCACCTCCTGGGCCTCCGGGGCGGGTGCTGCGTCGGGCTGTGCGGTCATCGGTGGTTCCTCTCCGAATCTGTGGTTGTCGGTCAGCTCACGGAGCCCGTGCGGTGGGGGGCCACGGGCAGGACGGCGCGTCCGCTCCGGTGCGCGTCCTGGAGCGGGTAGTAGATGCCGGCGACGATCCTGCGCTTGAGGAGGCTGTTGGAGCTCACCAGGCGGTAGGCCAGCCGGCGCAGCGCCACCGGGACGGGGTCGCTCAGCGCGAACGCCCGCTCCTGGCGCATCTGGAGGCCGCGGGAGCGGGCCACGTGCCCCTCCCGCACGTGCTGGAACCGGCGGCAGGCGGCGTGCAGGGCGCCCGGTCCGCCGTCGCCGGCCAACGCCTCGGCGACCAGCGGCGCCAGGACCACCGCGTCGGCGATCGCGTGGTTGACGCCCTGTCCCAGCACCGGGGTCAGGGTGTGCGCGGCGTCGCCCACCAGCACCAGGCCGGGCTGCGACCAGTGCGGCACCACGGTGGTGAAGATGTCCAGCATGGAGGTGTCCGACCAGCTGGTGACGGACTCCCGCACTCCGGCGGAGACCTCCGGGGCGAGCTCGTCGACCCGGGCGTACAGCGACTCGATGCCCTGCCTGCGCATCTCGCGCAGGCCGCCCTTGGGGATGTTGAAGCCCACCCGCACCAGGTCGGGCACGGTCGGGATGAACAGTCCGTGGCGGTCGCCCTGGATGCGGACCCGGTAGGTGTGCGGGTCCCAGGCCTCGGGCTGCGGCACCTTGAACCAGACGAAGTCCCGTTCCAGCGGGATCTTCTCGTACGGCAGCCCCGCCATCTCGCGGACCTTGCTGAAGCGGCCGTCGGCCGCCACCGTCAGCGCCGCGTGGACCTCGGACTCGCCCTCGGGGCCGCGGACCCGGACGCCGGTCACCGCCGTGCCGTCCCGCAGCAGTTCCACCGCGGTGGTCCGGCGCAGCAGGGTGAAGCCCGGCAGCGCGGCGGCCTCGTCGGCCAGCGCGGTCAGCAGCGGGGGCTGCGGCAGCTCCATCGGGAACGGGCAGGGCTGGTCGAAGGCCGCGAACTCGGCCTTCAGCACCGGTCGGCCGCCGTCGAGGATCTCCATCCGGCGGGTCTCCAGGGTGCTGTCCCTGACCTTGTCCAGGATGCCGAGCCGCTCCAGCAGCCACACCGAGTCCGGCGAGATCGACTCGCCCCGGAACGAGCGGTCGAAGTGGGCGCTCTGCTCCACCACGGTGACCGACACCGACCGGCGGGCCAGCTCCAGCGCCAGCGTCAGCCCGGCGGGACCGGCGCCGACGATGCACACCTGGGTGCTCACCGGCCTGGATCCGGCCGTATCTGTCATGGCTTGCTCCTCGCGTGTGGGTGGATCCGGAGGCACGGTCTCGGCCGCCACCCTTCGCGGACCGGCTAAAGCCCTCCTTGCGAAGCGCTCCCGGCCCGCGCGCAAGGACGCCTTAAGAGGGTCCGCGCAGGCTCGGCGCGTCCATCAGAGGCAGCGAAGGAGAGACCGTGACCGCGGTTGTGAACACGGCCACCGGCGAGCGGACCGGGCCGCTGGACCGGCTGCGCGCCCTGCACGGCGAGGGGCGGCTGGCCGAGGAGTACCCGCAGGTGCCCGGGCTGCTGGCCGAGCTGGCGGCGGGCGCGCCGGCCGGGACGCCCGGGCGGGACCTGGCCCGGGCCGGGCAGTTGCTGGCCCGGCTCGACCCGGCCGAGGTGCTGGCCCGCCACGAAGGGCTGGAGGCGGTCGGCGTGGCCGTCACCGGCCACTCCACGCTCGGCGCCCTCACCGCCCCGCTCACCGCCGAGCTCGCCCGCCACGGCTTCGTGGCGAAGGCGACGACCGCCGACTACGGCTCCTGGCTGCGGGACCTGCAGGACACCGGCAGCGAGCTGTACGCGGCGGGCGTGGACCTCGCCCTGTGCGTGCTGGACGCCCAGCTGGTGTTCGACGAACTGCCGCACCCCTGGCGGGCGGAGGACCTGGAGGACGCGGTCGCGGCCAAGCTGCGCCTGCTGACCGCGCTGGCCGCCCGCTACGTCGGGCACGGCACCGGCACCCTGGTGCTCAACACGGTGCCGCTGCTGCCCGTCCACACCCGTCAGCTGGTCGACGCGCGCTCCCGGGCGCGGATCGGCATCGCGTGGCGGGAGTTCAACGCCGGGCTGCTGCGGATCGCCCTGGACCACGAGCGGGTGCGCGTGGTCGACCTGGACCCGCTGGTCGCCGCGGGCGGACCGGTGAACGAGCCCCGGCTGGCCGCCTACGCCAAGGCGCAGCTCGGCGAGGAGCTGCTCGCGGCGTACGCCCGCGAGGTCGGCCACCTGGTGCGCGGCCTGCGCGGCCGGGCCAGGAAGGTGCTGGTGGTCGACCTCGACAACACCCTGTGGGACGGCATCCTGGGCGACGACGGTCCGGAGGGCATCGCCGCGGCCACCACCTACCGGGGCGAGGCGTTCGGCCGCTTCCAGCGGGTGGTGGCCCAAATAGGGGCCCAGGGCGTCCTGTTGGCGGTGTCCAGCAAGAACGACCAGGAGGCGGTGCTGGGGGTGCTGCGCGACCACCCCGACATGGTGCTCCGGGAGGGCGACTTCGTCCGGGTGAACGCCAACTGGGAGCCCAAGGACGGCAATCTGCTGGACATCGCGCGCCGGCTCAACCTGGGCGTGGACAGCTTCGTCTTCGTCGACGACTCGCCGTTCGAGTGCGGGCTGGTCGCGAGCAGCCTGCCCCAGGTGGCCGTCGTCCGGCTGGACGAGGAGCCGGCGCTGCACGTGGAGCGGCTGCTCGCGGACGGCTGGTTCGACGTGGCCGCGCTCACCGCGGAGGACCGGGTCCGCGCGGACCAGTACCGCTCCGAGGCCGCCCGGCAGGACCTGCTGGACGACGCCGGCTCGATGGAGGACTACCTGGCCCGGCTCGACGTGCGGGTCTCGCTCTCGCCGGTGCGGGAGCACGAGGTGGCCAGGGCCTCCCAGATCACCCTGCGCACCAACCAGTTCAACCTCACCACCGAGCGGCTCCAGGCGGCCGACGTCCGGGCCCGGATGGACGCGGCGGAGCACCTGGTGCTCGCGGTCCGCGCCACCGACCGGTTCGGCGACAACGGGCTGGTTGGCCTGGTCCTGGTGCGCACGGCCCAGGACGGCTGGCACATCGACAACGCCCTGCTGAGCTGCCGGGTCTTCGCCCGGGGCATCGAACAGGCCGCGCTGGCCGCCGTGCTGGAGCGTGCCCGGCGGGCCGGGGCGCCGGCCGTGCACGCCCGCTTCCGGCCCACCGCCAAGAACGGCAAGGTGCGCGGGCTCTACCCGTCGCTGGGCTTCGTGCCCACCGGTGAGGACGCGGCCGGGGAGGTGTCCTTCCGGCACGACCTGGAGGTCCTGCCCGAGGTGCCGGGGCACGTCGCCCTGACCGTGGACTTCGACCGGGCCCCGGACCGGGGGGCGTAGCGGTGGGGCCGGGGGAGCGGCGGCGTGCGGCGCTGCGGCGGTGGGCCGCCGGCTGGGTCCGGGCGCTGGCCAACCTGGGCGCGATGTTCGGGGCGGTCACGGTCGAGTACCACCTGACCGTCGGCCGGGAGCCGGCGCCCGCGCCGTTGGAGGAACCGCCGGGGGACCACCCCGAGCGCCTGCTGCGCGGGGTCCCGCTGTCGGAGCGGGAGCAGGAGCTGTGGGCCCAACTGGAGGGCCTGCGCAGGCGCGTGTAGCGCAACGGCGGCTTTAGTGCTCGAACTGATGATCGGTCCGGACGTGTCGACCGAACGAGGGGGATTGACGGTGGCGGGTTTCCGATCGTTCGCGGAGCTGGTGCTCGCGCGGGCGGCAGAGCGTGGGGATGCGGACGCCTACCTGTTCCTGGAGAACGGGGTGCGGGGGGTGGAACCGGAACGGCTCACGTACGCGGGCCTGGACCGGTCGGCGAAGGAGCTGGCGGCCTGGTTGCAGGACCGGGGGATGACCGGCCGGCAGGTGCTGCTGCTGTACCCGTCGGGACTGGAGTTCCTGACGGCGTTCGTCGGCTGCCTGTACGCGGGCGCGGTGGCCGTCCCGGCGCCCCTGCCCACGGAGCAGGGCCAGCACTTCCAGCGGGTGTCCGGGATCGTCCGGGACGCCCGGGTCGGCGCCGTGCTGACCATCGGCAAGCACGCGCCGGACGTCGGGGCGTGGCTGGCGGACGAGGGCTTCTCCGACGTGCTCTGCCTCGCCACGGACGGGCCGGTGGGCGACGCCGCCGCCTGGCGCGACCCGGGGCTGCGCCCCGAGGACCTGGCCTTCCTCCAGTACACCTCCGGCTCGACCAGCGAGCCCAAGGGCGTGATGGTCTCGCACGCCAACCTGCTGGCCAACGAGGCCGCCATCCAGCGCTCCACCGGCAGCGGCCCGGACACCGTGCTGGGCGGCTGGCTGCCCTTCTACCACGACATGGGCCTGATCGGGCACGTGCTCCAGCCGCTGTGGCTGGGCACCAGCGCGGTGCTGATGTCCCCGACCTCCTTCCTGCGCCGTCCGGTGCGCTGGCTGGAACTGATCGGCGAGCACCGGGTGACCATCTCCGCCGCCCCCAACTTCGCCTACGACCTCTGCCTGCGGCGGGTGACCGACGCCCACCTGGAGGGCATCGACCTGTCCAGCTGGCAGGTCGCCTGCAACGGCGCGGAGCCGGTCCGCGCCGACACCCTGCGGGCCTTCGCCGAGCGCTTCGGGCCGTACGGCTTCCGGGCCGACACGTTCTTCCCCTGCTACGGCATGGCCGAGACCACGCTGCTGGTCTCCGGCAAGCGGCACGGCCGGCCGGCGGTGCTGCGCGAGGTGGACGCCGCGGGCCTGGAGGCGGGCCGGCTGGAGGGGCCGTTCCTCCGGGAGCCGACGCGGGCCCTGGCCTCCAGCGGCGTCGTGGGCTCCGAGGACTTCGAGGTGCGCATCGTCGACCCGCAGACCCGTGCGGAACGCCCCGAGCGCGAGGTCGGCGAGATCTGGGTGCGCGGCGCCAGCGTCTCCTCCGGCTACTGGGACCGCCCCGAGGTCAACGCGGAGGTGTTCGGCGCCCGGATCGCCGGCGCGGAGGAGCTCGGCCGCTGGCTGCGGACCGGCGACCTGGGCGCGGTGGAGCGCGGCGAACTGTTCGTGACCGGCCGGCTGAAGGAGATGATCCTGATCAACGGCCGCAACATCTATCCGTACGACGTGGAGAACGCGGTGCGCGCCCTGGAGCCGACGGCCTTCGGCGCCGGAGCGGTCTTCGCCGTCGACACCGGCCAGGAGCACCTGGTGGTGATCCACGAGGTCCGCCCGAGCGCCCTGGCGGACCAGGACCTCAAGAAGCTCACCGCCACCGTCCAGGCCCTGGTCAGCCGGGAGTTCGCGGTGCCCGCGGGCAACGTCCTGCTGGTGCGCCCGGGCACCGTCCGCCGCACCACCAGCGGCAAGATCCAGCGGACCCTGATGCGCAAGCTGTTCCTGGAGGGCGCCGTCACCCCGCTGCACGCCGTGCTCGACCCGGCGGTGCGCGAGCTCGTCGGCACCCGCGACCCGGAACCGGTGGGCTGACATGGACCACGCGCCGTACCGCGTCGCCGAGGAGCTCGAACAGTTCCTCGGCGACCCGGACGCCCCCGGCACCGTGTTCTCGTACGCCCGCAGCCTGGAGCTGGACGAGAGCGAGACCTTCCCGGCCGACATCTGCCGGGTCCTGGAGGACTGGCGCCTCCAGGACCAATACGTGCCCGCCGAGCACGGCGGCCGGCTCACCGACTACGAGACCGTCATGCAGGTCATGCGGACCGTCGCCCGCCGCGACCTCACCGTGGCGATCGGCCACGGCAAGACCTACCTGGGCGGCGTCTGCGTCTGGGTGTCGGGCAGCCCCGAGCAGGCCGCCCGGCTGGCCGCGGACATCCGCGCCGGCGTCCCGGTGTCGCTGGGCCTCACCGAGCGGGCGCACGGCAGCGACCTGCTCGCCGACGAGGTGCACGGCGAACCGGACGGCGCCGGGGGCTGGCTGGTCAGCGGCGAGAAGTGGCTGATCAACAACGCCACCCGGGGCAGCGTCCTGTCCGCGCTCGTGCGCACCGACCCGGCCGGCGGCCCGCGCGGGTTCAGCGTGCTGCTGATGGACAAGCGCGGCCTCGGCCCGGAGCACTACCGCTGCCTCGACAAGATCCGCACCCACGGCATCCGCGGCGCCGACATCAGCGGCATCGCCTACGACCGGGCCCCGGTGCCGGCCACCGCCCTCGTCGGCACCGAGGGCGGCGGCCTGGAGACGGTGCTCAAGGCGCTCCAGCTGACCCGGACGATGTGCGCCGCGCTGTCGCTGGGCGCCGCCGACCACGCCCTCGCGCTGGCCCTGGACTTCGCCGAGCGGCGGGAGCTGTACGGCCGCCGCCTGGTGGACCTGCCGCAGGCGCGGCAGGTGCTCGCCTCGGCCGCCGCCGACGTGCTGGTCGGCGAGGCGCTGGCGACGGTCGCGATCCGTTCGGTCCACACCCTCACCGGCGAGCTCGGCGTGGCCGCCGCCGCCACCAAGTACCTGGTGCCCACCGGCACCGAGCAGGTCATCGCCGAACTGACCCGGCTGCTGGGCGCCCGCGCCTTCCTCAAGGGGGAGCACGCCGGCGGCATGTTCCAGAAGGTCGACCGGGACCACCGGATCGTCGGACTCTTCGACGGCAACACCCTGGTCAACCTCAACTCCCTG
The DNA here is from genome assembly GCF_042798815.1 of Kitasatospora sp. NPDC057738. Taxonomy (NCBI): domain Bacteria; kingdom Bacillati; phylum Actinomycetota; class Actinomycetes; order Kitasatosporales; family Streptomycetaceae; genus Kitasatospora; species Kitasatospora sp. NPDC057738. The sequence continues at coordinate 8,058 of NZ_JBHVJT010000117.1, forward strand.
GTCAACCAGTTCCGTTCACTGTCCCGCGGCTGGGAACGGGGCACCGGGGACACCGCCGGGGCCGCCACCGCCTTCGACCTGGCCGCGCCGCTGCCGGCCCTGGACCCGTCCCGGCTCTCCCTGGTCGCCAAGGGCGGCAGCGGCATCGTCGCGTCGCTGCCGGCCTCCGTGGCCGCCCTGCGCGCCGAGGCCGGGCACGACCCCGCGCTCGACGGCGCCCTGGAGGCCGCCGAACTGCTGCTCGCCGCGACCGGCCGCGTCCACGCCGAGATGGCCGCCCACCGCTCCCCGGTCTCCGACGTGCCGACCGCCGCCTTCGAGGTCGCCCGGCGCTACAGCCTCTGCCTGGCGGGCGCCGCCTGCCTGGGCCTGTGGGCGCACAACCACCGGGCCGCCGCCCGGGGACGCACCGGCGCGCTCTGGCGCGACGGCGTCTGGCTGTGGCCCGCCCTGGACCGGCTGCTGGTCCGGCTCGGCGAGCAGGACGGCCCCCGGCCGGAGGCCTATCCCGCGCTGCTGGCACGGCTGCGCGACACCCGGGCGGCCGGCGAGCTGCACTCCCTGCTCCCGCTGCGGCTGCACCGCCCCGCACCCACCGACGACCGTCCTGCCGAGGGGGCGCCATGCTGACCGACTCCGCGGCCCCCGGACTCCCCCGTCCGGAGGCCCCCGCCGACCGCCCCCGGGAGGGGGCCCAGGAGACCGCGGCCCGGGACCGGGTCGCCGAACTCGAACGCCGCTTCGGCGACCCGGGCGACCCGGCCAACCCGGTCGGCACCGAACGGCTGCTGGCCGCCGACGAGGCCGGCGAGCTGTCCGGGGCCGGCGAACAACTGCTGGACGACCTCCGCCTGACCGCCGAATTCGTCCCCGCCGAACTCGGCGGGCGGCTCACCCGGATCGACACCCTGGCCCGCACCCTGCGGCCGGTCTTCCGGCGCGACGTCGCACTCGGCCTCGGCTACGGCGTCACCTCGTTCATGGCGGCCGTCAACGTCTGGACCGCGGGCAGCGCGCAGCAGCGCGCCCGGCTGGCCGAGCTGCTGCTCGGCGGCGCCAAGGTCTCGGTCGCCTACCACGAGCTGGCGCACGGCAACGACTTCCTGCGCAACGACTTCCGGGCCCGGCCCGAGCCCGGCGGCTACCGGCTGCACGGCCGCAAACAGGTCATCAACAACGCCGACCGGGCCGCCGCCTTCGCGCTGTTCGCCCGCACCGACGACGCGCCCGGCGCCCGCAGCCACTCGGTCCTGCTGGCGGAGCGCGACCAGCTCGACCCGGCCCGCTTCGCCACCCTGCCCCGCCACCCCACCGCCGGGGTGCGCGGCTGCCGGATCTCCGGCCTGGACTTCGACGACTGCCCCGTCCCGGCCGCCACCCTGGTCGGCGAGCAGGGCCAGGGCGCGGAACTGGCGCTGCGCTCCTTCCAGATCACCCGCAGCGTCCTGCCCGGGATGGCGCTCGGAGCCGCCGACACCGGCCTGCGAACCGTCGTCGGGTTCGCCCTGGGCCGGCGCCTCTACCGGCGCCCGGTGGCGGAGATCCCGCACGCCCGCTCCACCCTCACCGGCGCCTTCCTGGACCTGCTGGTCTGCGACAGCCTCTCGCTGGTCGGAACCCGCGCCGTGCACCTCCTGCCGGAGGAGACCAGCGTGTCCGCCGCCGTCGTCAAGTACCTGGTGCCCAAGGTGCTGACGGAGGTCATGCACGACCTGTCGATCGTGCTCGGCGCCCGGTTCTACCTCCGCGACGGCGAGTTCGGCGCCTTCCAGAAGCACCTGCGCGACCTCCCGGTGCTCAGCCTCGGCCACGCCGGCTCGGCGGCCTGCCAGGCCACCGTCGTCCCGCAGCTGGCCAGGCTCGCCCGGCGGGCCTGGTTCACCGGCGACGAGGCGCCCGCGGCGCTCTTCGAGACCCGCACGGACCTGCCCGGGATCCCCTTCGACCGGCTCACCCTCGCCGCCGGACGGGACAGCCTCAGCGCCTCACTGGTCGCCTCCCGCGACGACCGGCCCGACACGGCGCCCGAGGAGCGGGCCCTGCGGACCCTCGCGCTCGCCATGGTGGACGAGCTGCGGCGGATCCAGCAGGACAGCCTCGCCCTCGCCCCCCAGGACCGCACCGCCCTGGCCGGCCCCGGCGCCTTCGCCCTGGCCGACCGCTACGCGGTGGTCCTCGCCGCGGCCGCCGTCCTCGGCGTCCGGCGCGCGGCCCGGGCCGACGGCACCGACCCCTTCCTCGCCGACCCCTCCTGGGCCGCGGCCGCCCTGCACCGGCTCGCCCGGCGCCTCGGCCGCCGCCCGGCCGACCTGCCGGCCGGCTGCGAGGAGAAGGTCCACCAGGAACTGCTGCGCCGCTTCCACGAGCGCCGCGGCTACGACCTCTACGACACCCCGCTGGCCGGCTGACCGGCCGCCCCGTCCTTTCCCACGCAGCGAGGAGCACCTCATGACCGTCCCCACCACCGGCCTTCCGGCCACCCTCGGCGAGCACACCGTCGAGACCCTGACCGGCTGGCTCGCCGACCGGATCTCCCTCTACCTGAAGCGCCCGGCCGACGAGATCGCCCCCGGCGTCCCGCTCGCCGAGTACGGCCTGGACTCGGTCGCCGCGCTGAGCCTGTGCGGCGACATCGAGGAGGACTTCGACCTCGTCCTGGAGCCCACCGTGGCCTGGGACTACCCGACCGTCGACGCGCTCGCCGGATACCTGGTGGAGGAGCTGCGCGCCACCGTGGGAGAGGCATGATGCAGCCCGTCGCGATCGTCGGCATCGACTGCCGCTTCCCCGGCGCACCGGACCCCGCCGCGTACTGGGACCTGCTGATGCGCTCCGGTGACGGCGTCGGACGGGTGCCCGAACAGCGGTGGAACGCCGACGACTTCTACTCGCCCGAAGGCGCCGAGGGGCACTCCAACACCACCAGCGGCGGCTTCATCACCGACCCGGACGCCTTCGACCACGAGTTCTTCGCGATCTCGCCGCGCGAGGCCGCCGCGATGGACCCCCAGCAGCGGCTGGTCCTGCAGTGCGCCTGGCGCGCGGTCGAGGACGCCGGAATCGCGCCGCAGAGCCTGGCCGGGACCGACACCGGGGTCTTCGTCGGCATCATGGGCAACGAGTGGGCCCACCTCCACCTCACCGACTACGCGCGGGTCACCGCGCAGGTCGGATCCGGCAACGGCTACTGCATGACCGCCAACCGGATCTCCTACCACCTCGACCTCAAGGGCCCGAGCCTGGCCGTGGACACGGCCTGCTCCTCCTCGCTGGTCGCCGTCCACCTGGCGTGCAACGCCCTGCTCGCGGGGGAGTGCGACACCGCCGTCGCGGCCGGGGTGAACATCGCCCTCACGCCGGCCCTCGGCATCTTCTACACCCAGGCCGGGCTCTCCGCGCCCGACGGCCGCTGCAAGCCCTTCAGTGCCGACGCCGACGGCATCGGCCGCGGCGAGGGCGTCGGCGCGGTGGTGCTGCGCCGCCTCGAGGACGCGATCGCCGACGGGCAGCCGGTGTACGCGGTGATCCGCGGCACCGCCGTCAACCAGGACGGGCGCAGCAACGGCCTCACCGCGCCCAACCGCTGGTCGCAGCAGGAGGTGCTGGCCTCCGCCTACCGCCGGGCCGGGGTCGAGCCGTCCGACGTCGCCTTCACCGAGGGCCACGGCACCGGCACCGTGCTCGGCGACATGATCGAGGTCAAGGCGCTCGGCGACCTGCACGCCGACCGCACCGGCAAGCCGCTGGCCCTCGGCTCGGTCAAGGGCAACCTCGGCCACACCGAGGGCGCCGCCGGGATCGCCGGACTCATCAAGGTGGCGCTCTCCCTGCACCACCGGGTGGTGCCCGCCAGCCGGTTCGCCGCCAGGGAGAACCCGGCGCTGAAACTCTCCAAGTACGGCCTGCGGCTGCTCAAGGCGCCCCTGCGGCTGGCGGCCGGAACCACCGTCGGCGGCCTCAGCAGCTTCGGCATGGGCGGCACCAACGCCCACGCGGTGCTGGAGTCCGCGCCCGGCGGCGCCGCCCGGCCCACGGCCGGATCCGCCGCCCGGCCCACCGGCCTCGGGGCGGCGGTGTTCACCCTGACCGCGCCCACCGCGCAGGCGCTGCGCCGCAACCTGGTGGCGCAGGCCGACGCCCTCCAGCGCCACCGGGTGACCCCGGTCGGCGCCGTGGGCTGGAGCAGCACCCGGCTCAAGACCGGCCACCGGCACCGCTTCGCCGTACCGGCCACCGACACCGCCGACCTGGCGGCCGTCCTGCGCCGGGCGGCCGACGACGAGGACCTGCTGACCCGCCTCACCGGCGGGCCGGGCGGGCGCCCGCGGGTGGCCCTGCTCTTCACCGGGCAGGGCTCGCAGTACCCGGGCATGGCGGCCGGCCTCTACCGCGACGCCCCGCTGTTCCGCCGCCACCTCGACCGGGCGGACGAGGCGCTCCGGCCGCACACCGAGGGCTCGGTGCGCGACCTGCTGCTCGCCGCGGACCCCGCCGTCCACCGCACCGGCTGGGCGCAGCCGGCCCTGTTCGCGGTCGGCTACGCGCTGGCCGCCACCCTGACCGAACTCGGGGTGCGCCCCGGGATGCTGCTCGGCCACAGCATCGGCGAGTACGCGGCCGCGGTGCTCGCCGACGCGCTGCCGCTGGAGCAGGCGGCCCGGCTGGTCTCGGCGCGCGGCCGGCTGATGCAGGAACTCCCCGCGGGCGGCGGGATGCTGGCGGTGCGCGCGGAGGCCGCCGTCCTGGCCGAGCGGATCGCCGGCGAACCGCTGATCGGGATCGCCGCCGTCAACGGGCCCACGGCCACCGTGCTCTCCGGAGACCTCGCGGCGCTGGCCCGGATCGAGGAGGAGCTGACCCGCGCCGGGGTGCGCTCGCGCCGCCTGGAGGTCTCGCACGCCTTCCACTCGCCGTTGATGGAGCCCGTGCTGGAACGCTTCGCCGCGGTCGCGGAGGAGGCCGGCGGGAGCGTCCCGGCCCTGCCGGTGTACTCCACGCTGCGCGGCAGGCTGCTGGAGGCCGAGCCGATGGACGCGGCCTACTGGGTCGAGCACATCGGCGCTCCGGTGCTGTTCGCGGACGCCGCACGGCAGTTGCTCGCGGAGGCGCCGACCCACCTGCTGGAGGTCGGCCCGCGGCCGGTGCTCGTCCCGATGGCCCGCCGGCTGGGCGGTGCCCCCGCCGGGGCGGGCCCGCGCGGCGTCCTGCCGGTGCCGGGCGAGCAGGCCGGCGGGCGGGAGCTGGCCGAGGCCGTCGCCGAGCTGTTCCGCGGCGGGGCCGACCCGGACTGGCACGCGGTGTACGCCGAGGAGGACCGCAGGGCGCACCGGCTGGCCCCGTACGCCTTCGCCGACGACCGCCGGTTCTGGGCCCGCCCGCCCGTTCGGTCCACGTCCGTTCCGTCCGCCTCCGACCCGTCCGCCTCCGACCCGTCCGCGACCGTCCCGTCCGCCGCCGACCCGCGGCCGGCCGGGTCCGACCCGGGCCTCCGGGCCCCGGACCCCGTGGCCGGCGCCGTCCTGGCCGCCGTGGCGCAGGTGGGCAGCTACGCGCCCGAGGAGATCACCCCGCACGCACGGCTCTTCGAGGACCTCGGCTTCGACTCGGTGATGGTCATGGAGCTCAAGAAGCGCATCGAGGAGCGGCTGACCGGCCTCGAACCGCTGAGCGTGGAGGACCTGTTGCCCCGGCTGTCCTCGGTCGGCGACCTCATCGGCTTCCTGGGCGAACGGCACACCGCCGCCGCCTGAACCCGTCCCGCAGAAAGGACCGCACACCATGCAGCCGCCACCCGAGCGCGATCCCGTCCAGGCGTACCTCGCCTCGGTCGGGACCGCCCTGCCCGGCGACCCGGTCGACAACGCCGCGCTCGCCAAGGTGCTGGGGGTCAACGAGGAGTGGATCGACCTCTTCATCGGCACCCGCACCCGCCACTTCGCCCGCGACCTCGCCACCGGCACGGTGCGCTGGTCGCTCGCCGACCTGTGCGCCCAGGCCGGCGCCCGGGCCGTCGCCGCCGCCGGGATCGACCCGGCGGAGATCGGTTTCGTGGTGCTCGGCACCGCGACCCCGGACCACCTGATGCCCGCCACCGTCAACCACATCGCCGACCAGCTCGGCCTGGACCAGGTGCCCACGTACCAGCTCCAGTCCGGCTGCGCCGGTGCCGTCCAGGCGCTCGGGCTCGGCCGGACCCTGATCGCCGGCGAGGGCCACCGGGCCGGCCTGGTGATCGGCGGCGACGTCTGCAGCAAGCACCTCGACCTCGACCGGGACCTGGCCGGCGCGGCGCCGAGCGACCTGGTCAACTACGTGCTCTTCGGCGACGGCGCCGGCGCCGCGGTGCTCACCGCCGAGCCCAGGGGCGAGGCGGTGGCGCTGCGCCGGGTGCTCAACCGGTTCACCGGCCTCGGCCGGGAACCCGGCCAGGTCATCGACTGGTTCGGCCTGGCCGACCGGTACGACGACCGGCAGGCCGTCCGGGAGGACTACAAGGCCATCGAGGAGTTCGTCCCGGTGATGGCGGTGGAGATCCTCTGGGAGCTGCTCGACGACCTGGACTGGTCCGCCGAGGAGCTCGACTACCTGCTGCCCCCGCAGCTCTCCGGCCGGATGACCCGCCGCATCCACGAGCAGCTCGACGTGCCCGGTGCCACCGAGGTGTCCTGCGTCGCGGACACCGGCAACAACGGCAACGCGCTGCCCTTCCTCCAGCTGGAGCGGCTGCTGGGGCAGATGTCCCGCGGCGAGAAGGCCCTCGCGGTGGCCGTGGAGTCCAGCAAGTGGATCAAGGCGGGCTTCGCCCTGGAGAAGATGTGACACTCCGTCACCGATTGGACGCATGATGCAGACCGTCGACGAGTTCGCCCGCCTGGTCCGCGAGGAACTGGGCATCCCGCTGGCGGACGGGGACATCGCCGCCGACCTCGACCGGATCCCCGAGTGGGACTCCCTCTACCTGCTCAAGCTGGTCACCGCGCTGGAGCGGAGCACCGGCCGCCCGCTGCCGGTCGGACGGGTGATGGAGGCCCGCAGCCTGGAGGAGATCTACCGGCTGGCGGTCGACCGGTGACCGCCGCCCGCCCGCACCCCGAGCGCCGCCGGCGGCACACCCTCTACTTCCTGGAGCACGCCGCCCGGCAGCGCCCGGTGCACCTGGACACCGAGGTCGACATGACCCGCGTCCAGCGCCACCGCGCCGAGGCCGGGGCGGCCGGGAACCGCTACTCGGTGGTCGCCTACCTGCTGCACGCCACCGGCCGCGTGCTGGACCGCCACCCCGAGGCCAACGCCGTCCTGGCCCCGGGCTGGCCCGGCCTGCGGGGCCCCCGGACGGTCCGCTTCACCGGCGTCACCGCCAAGCTCGCCCTCGACCGCCCGGTGGACGGCGAGCGCACCGTGCTCTCCGCACTGCTGCCGGGCCTGGAGAGCGCCGACCTGCCCGCCATCCAGGCGCGGATCGACCGCTACCGGGACATCGCCGCCGCCGACCTCCCGGAGTTCCGCGGCGTGCGGATGCTGGGCCGGCTGCCGGTCCCGCTCGGCCGGCTGGCCTTCGCCGCCGCGCTGCGCAGCCCCCGGCGCCGCCCCGGCGTCCTGGGCACCGTCGCGGTCAGCTCGCTCGGGCACCGCCCGGTGGACGGCTTCCACGCCAGCGGAGGCACCGCGGTGACGCTGAACGCCGGCCGGGTGCTCGACCGGCCCGTGGTGCGGGACGGCCGGGTCGAGGTGGCCCCGCTGATGCGGCTCGGCCTCACCTTCGACCACCGGGTCATCGACGGCGCCCTCGCCGCCGACGTCCTCGCCGACCTCAAGCAGGCCCTGGAGGGCTTCGAGGACGGCGCGGGCCCGGACCGCCCCGCCGGCGCCGCGGGGACGGCCTGAGCCGCCACCCGCACGGTCCTTCCGGGCGGGGCCGGGCCGGGGCCGCCCCCGGCCCGGCCCGCGCCGACCACCCCGCCCCCGCCCACCGCCCCCCGCCTACCGCCCACCCGAGGACGCACCATGGACCATCTGGCAGAGCTCAAGGAGTTCGCCCGGCTGCACGGACGCGGCCAGGGCCTGACGGAGCAGTACGTCCGGTCCGTACTGTCCCGGATCACCGGGGACGAACCCGGCGACCCCGGCTCCTGGGCGCGGGTGTGGACCGCCGAGGGCGACCGGCTGCGGGCCGGCCGCCCGCTCGACGCCTGCCGGCGCTACGCGCTCGCCCGCTTCCCGTACCACGGCGACGAGGACCGGCTGGAGGCCCAGCGCCGCTGCGTCGACGCCTTCGACACCTGGCGGCGCACCGGCCGCAACGGCATCGAGCGGCTGGAGTTCGAACACCCGGACGGCAACCTGGCGGCCTGGGCGTCCGGCCTGTCGGCCGACCGGCCGCGGCCGCTGCTGCTGATCATGGGAGGCATCGTCAGCGTCAAGGAGCAGTGGGCTCCGACGCTTCCGCTGTTCGCCCGGCTCGGCTTCGCCGCCGTCGCCACCGAACTGCCCGGGGTCGGCGAGAACACGCTTCCCTACCGTGCCGACTCCTGGCGCCTGCTGCCGTACCTGCTGGACCGGCTGGCCGACCGCGCGCGGGTCGCCGAGACGGCGGCGCTCGCCCTCAGCTTCAGCGGGCACCTGGCGCTGCGGGCCGCCGCCGAGGACCCCCGCATCCGCAGCATCCACACCGTCGGGGCGCCCGTCGCCGGGTTCTTCACCGACTCCGCCTGGTGGCCCGAGGTCCCCGGCATCACCGTGGAGACCCTGCGCCGGCTCACCCGGACCGCGGACCGGGACGAACTCCGGGACGTCCTGGCCGACTTCCCGCTCACCCCGGCCCAGCTCGGATCCGTGGACATCCCGGTCGACTACGTGGCCAGTTCCCGCGACGAGATCATCCCGCAGGGCGAGCACCGCCGGCTCGCGCTGCTGGCACCGCGGGCCCGGTTCAAGGTCTTCGACGACGTCCACGGCTCCCCGGGACACGTCGGGGCGATGCGCCGGTGGCTGATCCTCTCCCTGCTGCGCGCCCGCCTGAGCGA
>NZ_JBHVJT010000118.1:0-6146 GCF_042798815.1 Kitasatospora sp. NPDC057738
CCGGCGGCTTTCACCGTCACCAGCACGGCGACGACCCCGATCGAGGCCGGGGCCGTCGCCGGGATCCTGGCCTCCTGCCTGGGCTCCGACGCGTCGCAGTACCAGGCGGTGATCGCGGTCCGCGCTCCCGTCGCCTCGCCGGACACCGACGGCGTGGTCATCGCCGTCAACTCCGCCGGCCAGTACGTGCAGTGCGAGTCGAAGGGCCACCAGGGCAACAGCAAGTCCGTCCCCGCGACGTTCATCAACGACCGCCTGTGGGGCACCGGTCACCTGATCTCGTTCTTCGACAGCTTCAGCACCCCGGCCGGTGCCGGGCAGTTCCTCTCGCTGGGCGCCGGACACTACACACCCGATGTCGCCAAGGTCACCATCAGCTACGGCGACGACCCGACCCAGTACCCGGCCGTCATGGCGGGCGGCGCCTTCGCCTACACGGCGGCCGTCTCCACCGGAAGCAACGCGAACTCCTTCCCCCCGGCCCCCTACGTCCACGCCTACAACGCGGACGGCAAGGAGATCTACAACCAGAAGACCCAGCCCAACATCAAGGCCACCCACCCGTAAGCACCACACCGGACACCCGGTGGTGGGGCGATCAGCCCGGCGGCAGCGCGGGCCGCGAGCGGCTCCGCCCCACCACCCACCGAAATTGCTCAATCCTGCGCCCGGTCCACGGCCCGGCGTCGCCGCGCGGAACCTCGTCCGGATTGTGCGAGCCCTTCGGCTCTCCGCCGTCCATCCGGCCGCCTGCTCCTGCTCCTGCTGGGCAACCGCTCTCAAGGCGGCCTCCCCTGAGCAGTTCGGAGGTGCCGGCGGACGATGCCGAGCGATCGAGCGGCGCCCGGGCCGCGGACGCTGCGCGGGCAACGGCCGGATCGCAGAAGATCACCTGGTTGACGCTGGCACTGATGACGACAAGCTCCGTCGCGAGCCTGCGCGCCTCGCCCACCATGGCGGTGTACGGCCTCGCCTGTGTCTTCCTGTACCTGGTGCCGGCCATCGTGTTCCTGCTGCCCACCGCGCTGGTGTCGGCCGAGCTGGCCTCCGGCTGGAGCGGCGGTGTCTACAACTGGGTGGCGCAGGGGCTGTCGAAGCCACTGGCCTTCCTCGCCGTCTGGTGCCAGTTCGCCATGACGATCTTCTACTACCCCAGCCTGCTGGCCTTCGTGGCCAGCACGATCTCCTACGTGATCAACCCGGCGCTGGCCAGCAACGGCGTCTACACCGCGATCGTCATCGTGGTGCTGTACTGGACCGGCGTCTGGGTGTCCTCCCGCGGCACGAATGCCGTCGCGGGGCTGGCCTCCGGCGGTCTGATCATCGGCACGCTGATCCCCGGCACGTTGCTGGTCCTGCTCGGGTTCGTCTTCCTCGGCCAGGGCAACGCCTCCGCCGCACCGATGAACGCCTCGCACATCCTCCCCGAGTGGACCGGCATCGCCAGCCTGGTGCTCATCGTGAACAACTTCCTCAGCTACTCCGGAATGGAGATGAACGCGGTCCACGTCAACAAGCTCCGCGACCCGGCCAAGGAGTTCCCGAAGTCGATGTTCCTGGCCATGGGCATGGTGCTGCTGATCTTCATCCTGCCGGCCCTGGCCATCAGCTGGGTCATCCCGGCCGACCAGCTCAGCCTCACCGCCGGAGTCATGCAGGCCTTCGACGCCTTCTTCCAGTACTTCCACATCGGCTGGCTGGTCCCGATCGTCGCGTTCGCGCTCTGTGCCGCCTCGCTCGGCGGAATGCTCACCTGGCTGGCCGGCCCCTCGAAGGGCCTGCTGCTGATCTCCCGCCAGGAGGGCTACCTCCCGCCCTACCTGCAGAAGCTCAACAAGCACGGCATCCAGCAGAACATCCTGGTCACCCAGGGCCTGCTCACCACGGTGATCGCCCTGCTGTACGCACTGATCCCGAACGTGTCCAGTGTCTACTGGATCTTCTCGGTGATCACCACCCAGGTGTACCTGATCATGTATCTGCTGATGTTCCTGGCCGCCGTCCAACTGCGCCGCAAGCTGCCGGACCACCCCCGCGGCTACCGTGCGCCGGTGCTCACCACGCTCTGCGTGGTCGGCTTCGTCGCCTCCGCGCTGGCCATGGTGATCGGCTTCATCCCGTCCTCCCAGTTCGGCGGCGGCAGCGGCTGGACGTACGTCGCCATCGTCGGCGGCGGCCTGCTGCTCCTCGGAGTGGTCATCCCCTTCGGCTTCCTGAAGGCGCGCAAGCCCGGTTGGCGCCAGCCCGACGCGGACGCCGTTCCCGTGGACGGAGGCGCCGCATGAGCCCCACCCTGATGCGGTCCCAGCACCGCTGGATCTACATCGGCGCGATCGTGGTGCTGGTCGCCATGATGATCATCGGGCTGCTCACGTACACCCAGCAGCGGGCCACCAACGAGGCCCACCGAAAGGCGAACCAGCTGAACGACGCCCTCGTCGCCCAGGGCTTCCACTCCCAGGATGTCGAGAACCTCGCCCTCACCCTCGGCACCAGCGGAGGCCCCGTCTGCGACGACCCCAACTCGGCACTCAAACGCGCCCTCTGGCTGGTCCAGCTCTCCAACGGAGCAGGTGGCCCCGGACAGCGCCCGATCATCGCCGACCAGCGGATCCTTGAGGCCGGCGCCGAGGTGATCAAGGTGTACTGCCCGGACAGGCTGGACGACTACCAGAAGAAGATCAACAGCCTCAAGACCGCGGACGTGATCAATGACTGAGCCCGGACCGGCGAACGACCCGACCGACGACCTCGCCGACCGGGTGGCCGCACTCATGCCCCGGGCGAAGGCCGACCTCGCCGAGCTGGTCCGGATCCCGTCGGTCGCGGACGCCCGCCAGTTCCCGCCCGAGCACTGCCTGCACGCCGCCCAATGGGTCGCCGCGGCCTTCGCCGAGGCAGGACTGGAGGACGTCAGGCTCGCGGCGACCCCGAACGGCAGCCACGCGGTGCTCGGCCACCGACCGGCCCCGCCCGGAGCCCCCACCGTCCTGCTCTACAGCCACTACGACGTGCAGCCGCCCCTCGACGACTCCGCCTGGCAGTCCCCTCCGTTCGAGCTCACCGAGCGCGACGGCCGCTGGTACGGGCGCGGCGCGGCCGACTGCAAGGGCAACATCGTCATGCACCTCACGGCTCTGCGCGCACTGGGCGACGACATCCCGGTGGGCCTCAAGCTGGTGGTCGAAGGCTCCGAGGAGCAGGGCACCGGCGGGCTGGAGGCCTACGTCCCCGACCACGCCGACGAGTTGCGGGCGGACGCGCTGCTCATCTGCGACACCGGCAACGCGGCCGTGGGAATCCCCACCGCAACGACCGTGCTGCGCGGCCTGGCCAACGTCGTCGTGACCGTCTCCACGCTGGCCGGGGACCTGCACTCCGGCATGTTCGGCGGCCCCGCCCCGGACGCCCTGGCCGCGCTGATCCGCATGCTGGACTCCCTGCGCGACACCGACGGCACCACCCGCGTCAACGGCCTGGACAACGACGGCATCTGGCCGGGGATCGGCTACGACGAGCAACAGTTCCGCGCGGACGCCGGGGTGCTGGACGGGGTCGGGCTGCTCGGCTCCGGAAGCGTCGCGGACCGGCTGTGGGCGCGCCCGGCCGTCACCGTCCTCGGCATCGACTGCCCGCCGGTGGTCGGCTCCGCCGCCGCCGTCCCCGCCACGGCCAGGGCCCGGGTCGGCCTGCGTGTGCCGCCCGGCACGGACGCCGCTGCCGCGGCCGACGCGCTGGCCGCTCACCTCCGGGCAGCGGCACCGTGGGGTGCGAGGGTCGAGGTGGAACGGGAGGGCACCGGCTCGGCGTTCCGTGCCTCCACGGACGGCCCGGCTTACGCCGCTCTCGACCGTGCGGTGCGGGACGCCTACGGCAAACCGGTCTCCTTCCTCGGCCAGGGCGGCTCGATCCCGCTGTGCAACGTCCTCGCCGGCACGTTCCCCGACGCCGAACTGATCCTGATGGGCGTCGAGGAACCCCGCTGCCTGATCCACGCGCCGAACGAGAGTGTCGAACCGTCGGAGATCGAGCGGATGGCCCACGCCGAAGCGCTCTTCCTGCGCTACTACGGTGCCGACCACGGCCAGTCTTCGGACGGCGCCGCGTCTTCCTCGGCGGACTACTGCTGATCGTGGCCTCGTGCGTGCTGATCGCGCTCGCCAACGGCGGCGGGCTGGTGATCGCCGGCCGCGCTCGGCCGGCAAGGACTGTCCTGGATCGACGCGGGCATCGCCGCCGCCCGCGTGCCACCGATCCTGCGCACCAGCCCGGACATCCGGCGGGTCCTCGGCCGGCCCCTCGCCCCTTCGCCGAGTGAGCCGCCCGCAAGGCCGTCGCGTTCCGCTGGGACCGGGCAGCGCCGCGCGAACCCCGGGGCCGGGCACCGACCGGGGGCGCGCGGGGCGGCGTGCCCGGCGGGCTGCCGGTCGGGTGTCAGCGGCCTGTCGGTGACGCGTCGGTCGGATGCAGGTGGGCTCTGGGACCTTCGAGAGGTCCCGCCGGGTGCCGATCCGGCTGCGGATTCAGGGGAAGGGGATCTCTTGTGCATGACGTAGTGATCGTGGGCGCCGGCCCGGTGGGGCTGTTCCTCGCCTGCGAGCTCGGCCTCGCGGGCTGCTCGGTCCTGGTGCTCGAGCGGGATCCGGAACCCCGCTCGCCGTTCAAGGCGCTGCCGTTCGGCATCCGGGGCCTGTCCTCCGCCTCGGTCCAGGCGTTCCACCGCCGCGGGATGCTGCAGCAACTGCTGAAGGCATCGGGCGTCGACGATGCGCCCGGCGCGAACCCGGGACCGGGCGCGCCGTCAATTCCTCGTCGCGGTGGCCACTTCGCCGGCATGATGCTCGATCCGGCCAAGATCGACTTCGCGGCCCTGCCGTACCGGCTGCCCAACCCGGCACCGGAGGGCATGCCGACACACGTCGAAGCCATCGAGGCGGTGCTGGCCGAGCGGGCGTCCGAGCTGGGCGTGGACGTCAGGCGCGGCGTCACGGTTTCCGCCATCGCGCACAACGACGGGAGCGTGATCGCGCAGGCGGGCGAACACGCTTACACGGCACGCTGGCTGGTCGGCTGCGACGGCGGACGCAGTACCGTACGCGGGCTCGCGGGCTTCGACTTCGTCGGGACCGAGCCGCTGTGCACCGGCTACACCATGCTCGCCACCGTCGCCGACCCCGAGAAGCTGAGCCCCGGGTTCAATCTGACGCCGACGGGCATGTACCTCCAGCCCGCGGGGGACTACATCGCCGTGCTGGACTTCGACGGCGGCGCGTTCGACCGCTCGCGGCAGCCGACGCGCGACCATCTCCAGACGGTTCTGCGCCGGGTGTCCGGCACCGACGTGACGCTGAGCGAGGTCCGTCTCGCGTCGAGCTTCACCGATCGGGCGATGCAGACGACGGCCTACCGGCGCGGACGCGTCCTGCTCGCGGGCGACGCCGCTCACATCCACTCGCCCCTGGGCGGGCAGGGACTCAACGCCGGTATCGGCGATGCCCTGAACCTGGGATGGAAGCTGGCGGCGGCCGTGCACGGACACGCGCCGGACGGACTTCTCGACACCTACGGCCGCGAGCGCCGTCCGGTGGGGTCGGCCGTGCTCGACTGGTCGCGCGCACAGGTGGCGGCCATGCGGCCGGACCCGCACGGCCAGGCCGTCCAAGGGGTGATTCGCGACCTGATCAACACCCGTGACGGAGCGACCTACGTGTTCGAGAGGATGTCGGGATCGTCCATCCGTTACGACCTCGGCAGCGAGCACCCGCTGGTCGGCCGCAGCGCCCCGGACCTTCGCCTGGAGGACGGCACCCGTCTTGGCGACCTGATGCGGGACGGACGGGGCGTCACGCTCGACTTCAGCGCCGACCGATGCCTGCACGCTCCGGCGAGGGGCTGGGAGGGCCGGATGCGGTACGCGGCCGGTCCGGCGAAGGACGACCTCGGATTGGGTGCCGTGCTGGTCCGGCCCGACGGCGTGGTCGCCTGGGCAGGCGGCCACGCACCTGATCATGAAGGGTTCGAGCGGGCCGCGGGCCGCTGGTTCGGCAGTCCGGAGAGCTGAAACGGGCACCGCCCGGCACCCCGAGAACGTCCGCTTCCCCGAGCCCGGACGTCGGACCGTGCGGACGCGGTGACCCCTCCAGCCC
>NZ_JBHVJT010000118.1:6156-16650 GCF_042798815.1 Kitasatospora sp. NPDC057738
CCGCTGGTTTAACCGAGGGGCGGCGCGCCCACTGGGACGAGCACGGTGGATCCACGAAACCGCGAAAAACCCCCCCCCCCCTCCCCCCCCGCGGCGAGGCCGACGAGCTCGATGCCATCGCCGAGGCCGCCGGCAACCAACAGTGCGGCGGCGCGATCACCGTCGGTGCACCGCGGGCGACCACCTACGGTCAATATCCGGCTGGGCTCCCCATCGATTCACCGACGGTCGAAGCTCGGGTCACGTCCCGGACCGGCTGCGGGTAGCCGATCTCGGCGATGTCCTCGGCCAGGTCTGCGAGGGTGAGCTCCGAGTTCAGCGATGACACGAGCGTCCGGCTCAACGGTCGCAAGGCATAGACGTCGCGCACCGCTTCCAGGTCCACGGGAACCTCGTAGTAGTCCTCGGCGAAGCGCTGGAACGCTTCCGGCGAACGGTCGACCAGGAGCTCGAACAGGCTTGTTGCCCCGTCGGGGTCGGAACACCCGGCAGGGAAGTCGATCACGCCGTGCCGCCACCGGTCGTCCGTCGCCTCCCGCCAGAGGCAGGCCGTCACGACGGGAACCTCGTCCTGGTCGGTGAACGCCGGCTCCTCCACGAAGGGCTTGAAGACCTCCGGAACCTCGTCGATCACTCCCGGCCAGGGCTCGCCATCGTTGCCGTACGGGCTCATCGGTGCTTCGTGGGCGAAGCCACGGACATAGGCCCCGGCAGCCGAGAACACGATGGAGTACTCGTCCCCCGACCCGTTGCGCATCGACGCCATCTCCTCGCCGTCGGCCCAGCCGGCGTTGAAGGAGTAGTACCGGCCTTCCCAGTCCGGGCTCAAGATCGCGTCGAGCATCGCCAGTGAGCGGCACAGGTTCCGCAGGTCGGCGATGGAAGGGAGCCGGCGAGCTACGTCGTGGACAGTCATGTGCTCATCCAACCGGATGCCCCTGACACCCGGAGAATCTCCCCACGGCTGTCACGCTCAGTAGCGGTACCGAAGTCAGGTGGGTCAAACTCGCGACGGTTGAATACGCGAGCCCATGACCTCGGGCGCCAAGGACAATCTGCGCTGTCTGTCGCACCGCCTACGGCTGCACGGCCCGCTGGGCGGCGGCCAGGACCGTCGGGGCTGGACGGTCGGCCGCCGAGACGGCGGACCGGCCCGACGCGGTCCGGCGCGGAGCGGCCCTCGGGTCAGTGCGGGCCGGTTCCCGCCGTGCGCAGTCTGTCGAGGGTGCGGTCCAGATTGGCCTGGGTCGCCGTGACGGCGGCGTCCGGGTCACCCGCGGCGATCGCCTCGACCAGGGCTCGGTGCGCGCGGGTGATGCTCTCCTCTTCGACGCCGTCGTGGAGCCGGCTGTCGGCCACCACATGGCCGGCCGCCTCGCGCAGCGCGTCGACGAAGGAGTCGAAGAGGCGGATGAGCACCGGGTTGCGCGCCGCCCGTACGACCTGGCGGTGCAGTTCCAGGTCCGTCTCGACGAGTTCGGCCGGGCCGACGGCCGCGTCACGGGCGGCCAGCGCCGCCCGGAGCGCGGCGACGTCCGTCTCGGTGCGCCGCTGCGCGGCCAGTCGGCCCGCCTCCACCTCCAGCGCCGCCCGGACCTCGTACACGTCGAAGACTTCCGAGCGTCGCAGTTCCCGGTCGAACTCCGAGACCGGGGAGGCGGCGGCCACGTACGTGCCCGAGCCCTGCCGGGCGCGCAGCTGGCCGTCGACGATCAGCACCCGGACCGCCTCGCGCGAGGTGGTCCGGCCGACTCCGAGGAGTCGGCTCAGCTCCACCTCGCCGGGCAGTTTGCTGCCGACCGGCCACTCGCCCGTGGCGATCAGTCGGCGCAGCTCGGCCGTGGCCTCCTCCACCATTGAGCGATGGCGTACCGGGCGAACAGTCATGAGGACGACCTTATCGTCCTCCGGGTGCTGCGCCCGTGACGGCCGGTTCGTCGGCCGGCCCGGCCGGATCCTCCCCCGGCCGTTCCGTTCCCGACTCCGGTCCGGACGTCCGCTCGGGGACCGGAGCAGGGGCCGGAGCAGGGGCCGGCTCCGGAAGTGCGCGGTCGCGCAGGCGCAGCGCGGAGCCGAGCCCGAGTGCCAGCACGCCGAGGACCAGGGCGAGGACGGTCCGCAGGCCGTGCGCGTCGGCCAGGCGGCCGAGCGCCGGCGCGGCGAGGCCGCCCACGGACATGGCGAGTCCGAGGGTCAGCCCGCTGGCGGTGCCGGGCCGGGTGGGCAGGTAGTCCTGGGCGAGTGTCACCTGCGGGGCGAAGGGCAGGAACATGGCCAGTCCGAACGCCACCGCACCGGCCGTGGCGACCGCGACGGAGGAGGCGAAGGCCACGACGGCCAGTGCGGGGACGGCCAGCAGGTAGCCGGTGCGGATCGGGGCCATCCGTCCGTGCCGGTCGCCCAGCCAGCCGCCGAGCAGGGTGCCGGCCGCCCCGGCCAGGGTGAGCAGGGTCAGTGCGGTGGCGCCGATTCCCGTCGAGCCGTGCAGGTCGCGCTGGATGTGGAGGGCGAGCATCGAGGTGACCGTCACATAGGGGATCGACCAGGCGACGGTGGTCGCGGCCAGGCGTCCGAACGCCCGCCAGTCGTCGCCGTGGGCGCTGGTCGCCGCGCCCCGAGTGGTCGACGGGGCCGCCGGGGTGTGGCCGCGGTACTGCTGCCAGCGGCCCCGCGCGGCCCACAGCAGGGCCGTCACCAGCGCCGGGACGGCCAGCAGCCAGCTGCCGCCCAGGCCGTAGGCGCCGACCACGAGGGTGACCAGTGCCGGTGCCAGCGAGGCGCCGAGGGTGCCTCCGACGGAGAACAGGCTCATCGCCCGCTGGGACTGTCCGCCGGCGGCCCGGGCCTGGCTGGTGGCGGCCGGGTGGTAGGCGGCGATGCCGATGCCGGCCAGGGCGGCGCAGAGCCAGGTGAGCGGGTAACTGCCGGCCATGGCCGCACCGGTGATCCCGGCCGCGGCGGTGAGGAAGCCGGCCGGGATGAGCCAGCCGCGGTGGCGGCGGTCGACCAGCAGGCCGAACAGCGGCTGGACCACGCTGGACAGGCCGCTCGCGGCCAGGGCGATGCCGGAGACGGCGGTGTAGCTGTAGTGCCGCTGGGACATCAGGAAGGGCAGCAGTGCCGGGACGGCGCCCTGGTAGAGGTCGTTGACGATGTGGGTGCCGGTCAGGAAGGCCAGCTGTCCGCGCTTCATCGCGTCCTCCGCCCGGGCCGCGCCGTCGCCCGCCGGGTCGCCTGCTCCGGCACGGCAGCCCGCTCCAGCACCGCCGCCTGCCGGGCGGCGTGGTGGTGCCAGGGCCGGGCCCGTTCCAGCTGGGCGCCGAGGGAGAGCAGGAGGCCCTCCTGGTGGAGCCGGGCGGTCAGCATCACGCCGATCGGCAGTCCGTCCGGTGTCCAGTGCAGCGGCAGGCTGATCGACGGCCGGCCGGTGAGGTTCGCCACCGGTGTGCGCGGGGTGACGGAGAGCATCCGGGCGTAGGTCCGCTCCGGCTCGTCCGGATCGGCCGACGTGCCGACCGGCAGCGGCGGTTGGTCCGTCGTGGGGCTCAGCACCGCGTCGAAGCGGTCGTAGCGGTGGCAGATCGTCCGGGCGACGGCGGTCAGCGAGGCCATCGCCGCGGCCAGCCGGACCGCGCTGTGCTCGTTGCCCCGGTCGCGCAGCCAGCGGGTCAGCGGCAGCAGCCGGTCCTCCCGCTCCGGCGGGACGGGGACGGCGGCGGCCAGCACGCTCCACAGCACGGTGAAGTCCGGCAGGTACTCGCCCGGGTCGAACGGCGGGGCCTCCTCCACCCGGTGGCCGAGATCGGCGAGCAGGTCGGCGGTGCGGTGGCTGGCCAGCGCGGCCTCGGGGTGCCAGCCGTCCGTCCGGGGCAGGACCCCGATCCGCAGCGGGCCGGGCTCGCGTTCGCCGCAGGACCGGAAGTGGCCGGGGGAAACGGCGGGGACGGCGGGCAGGGTGCTGCCGTCGCCCGGGATGCTGCCTGCCATCACGTCCAGCAGGATGGCCGCGTCCAGCACCGTCCTGGCCAGCGGGCCGGCGGTGGCCAGCCCGAAGGCGTCCGTGCCGGGGGCGGGCGTCACCCGGCCCCGGCCGGGCTTGAGGCCGACCACACCGCAGGCGGCGGCCGGGATCCGGACCGAGCCGCCGCCATCGCTGCCCAGGGCGCCCGCGGCCAGTCCGGCGGCGACCGAAGCGGCCGCCCCGCCGCTGGAACCCCCGGCACCGCGGCCGGGGTCGTAGGGGCTGCGCGCGGTGGCGTGGACCGTCTCCGTGTAGGAGGAGCAGCCGAACTCGGCGGCCGTGGTGGTGCCCAGCAGCATGCCGCCCGCCGCCCGGAGGGCGCCGACCGCGGCGGCGTCCTCCGGAGCGATGCGGTCGTCGAAGGCGGCGGAGCCCGCGGTGAACGGGAGTCCGCGGACCGGCCAGGTGTCCTTCACCGACAGCGGAACGCCGAGCAACGGCGGCAGCGTGGCGGCGTCCCCGGTCCCGTTGCCGCCCCCCGTCCCGGCGGCGGCCAGCCGGGCCTCGGCCGCACGGGCGGCCCGGCGGGCGCCGGACGCGTCGACCGTGCGGTAGGCGCCGAGCACGCCGTCCAGTTCCTCGATCCGGCGCAGGTGGTGGTCGACCAGTTCGGTCGGCGAGACGGTGCGTCGGCGGACCGCCGCGGCCTGTTCGGCCAGCGTCAGGTCATGGAGGTCAGACATGATCACTCTCCCCAAATAGTCCTCAGGCCCCAAGGTCACCAGGTCTTCATGCCCTCAGGTCCGCAGATCCTCAGGTCCTCAGGCCCTCAGGTCCTCAGGTCCTCAGGTCCTCTGAGGACTTCACCCTAGGGGCGGGCCCGACCGGTTGGCAAGGCAAGCCTTACTGGACGGCGGGCCTGCTACGGTTCCGGACATGTTCCTCCCCCGTGCGTAGCGGACCGCCACGACCGTGCCCCCTCTCACCGGGCACGGCGCTCCGGTGTCCCCGCACGCCTCCGGGCACGGCCCCGCCCTGCCCGCCTTCGCCGAGGAACGTCTCCCTTGTCTTCGCCCAACCCCTCCCACTTCTCTTCGCCGACCCCCTCCTACGCCGCCGTCCTGCGCGCCCCGCACGCCGGCCGCACCTTCGGCGCCGCCCTGCTGGGCCGGCTCTCGTACGGGATGGTCCCGCTCGCCATGATGCTGGCCGTCCGGGACGCCACCGGCTCCTACCCGGTGGCCGGCACCGTGCTGGCCCTGTTCGGGCTGACCAGCGTCTTCCTCTCGCCGGCCCGTGCCGCCCTGGTCGACCGGTACGGCCCCCGGCGCGCGCTGCCGCCGATGGCCGCGCTGTACGCCGGGCTGCTGACCCTGGTGGCCAGCGCCACCTGGCGACCGGGCACGCCGCCGGTCCTGACAGGTGCTCTGGTGGTCGCCGCCGGTGCCTGCACCCCGCCACTCGGGCCGGTGATGCGCACGCTCTGGCGCCGACTGCTGCCGGACCAGGAGCTGCTCCGACGGGCGTACAGCCTGGACACCGTCGCCGAGGAACTGCTGTTCGTCAGCGGCCCGCTGCTGGTGGGGCTGCTGCTCGCGCTCGCCGGTCCGGCGGCCGGGGTGGCCGCGGGCGCCGGGCTCGTGCTGGCGGGCACCCTGGCACTGGTCTCCTCCCCCGCCGCGCGGGAGGCGGACCGGACCGGACCGGCCGCACCCGGCGCGCGCCCGGACGGCGGGGGAGAGCTGCGCCGGGCGGTGCTCGCCTCGGCCGCGACCGGGCTGGCCCTCGGGGCGCTCGACCTGATGGTGGTGGCCTTCGCCGAGGAGCACGGGCGGGCCGGGGCGGTCGCCTGGATCCTGGCCGCGCTCTCGGCCGGCAGTGCCGTCGGGGGCCTGGCCTACGGTGCCGTCGGCTGGTCCGCCCCGAACCGGGCCCGGCTGCCGCTGCTGGTCGCCGGGCTGGGCCTGGCGCTGGCGGGCGCGGGGCTGGCACCGAACCTCCCCGTGCTGACCGCGGCCGTCGCGCTGGCCGGGCTGTTCGTCTCCCCCGTCGTCACCACCGCCTACCTGATCGCCGACGAGACGGCCGCACCACAGGCCCGCACCCGGGCCGGCGCCTGGGTGAACACCGCCTTCAACGCCGGCTCGGCGGGCGGCACCGCGGCCCTCGGCCTGCTGGTCGGCCGGCTGCCGCTGCCGCTCTGCTTCGCCCTGGCGGCCGCCCCCGCGCTGCTCTCCGCCGCGTCAGCCGCCCACCGACTGCGCGACTTTGGTGGCGACAGGTCGCACCGAAAGTCGGATACCGGGGCTGACCTGCGTCTCTAGGCTCAGGGGCATGAAGAATCTGCTCGGTTTCGTGAGCTTCGCCCTCATCGTCGGAGGGATCAGCGGCCTGCTCTCCGACCACCTCGGGGGCTTCCGCCTCTTCGGTTTCGTCCAGTACCTGGTCCCGGGCGGCCACGAGACCGCCGGGTACGCCGGGTTGGTGCTGCTGGGCACCGCCCTGGCCGTCGTCACCGGGCGGATCGGCCGCGCACGGTAGTCGCACATCCGCGACAGAGAGGCCTCGATGCGGTGAGCGCCCGGGGCCGGCCGGGCCGGGATCACTGCTCGTAGGCCCATGCCCGGCCGGTCTGCCGGTACTGCTCGACGGGGATGGGCTCGATGCCGGTCCGCATGCGGGCGGTGTAGAGCAGGCCGTCGAGGTGGTCGATCTCGTGGTGGACCAAGCGGCCGAGTCCGCGATCGTACGTGGTGGTGATCAGCCGGCCGTCCAGCGTGGTGCTCTCCACGATGATCCGCAGTGGTCGGGGGACCATGCCGCGGACGTCGAAGAAGGACAGGCAGCCTTCGTACTGCTCGTCCGTCTCGTCGGAGCGGTCGGTGATCGTCGGGTTGAGCAGGACGATCGCCGGCGCTCCCGGCTCGGCCGGCCGGACGATGGCGGCAGCCCGGCCGATGCCGATCTGGAGTGCCGCGATGCCCATGCCCTTGGCGAAGGGGTGGACCCGGCCGATGCGCTCCATCGCGGCGAACAGCTTCTCGACGACCTGCTCGGCGGCCTCGCGCTCGGCGGGCAGGTCGAAGGGACGGGCGGGCTCGGCAAGGACGGGCGCGCCCTCCTGGACGACGCCGAGGTCACGCATCTGCTCGCTGGGCCGCACCTGGATCACCTGAACTCCCCTTGAATCGTGTCGCGTTCGGGTCGGACCCGGAACCGTCACACGAGCAGCGCCCCGAGCTCCGGAAGCCGGCCGAACAGGTCGGGGAGGCCGCGCACGCCGTTGCGCACGGACTCGTGCGACAGCGCGAGGTCGGGGCCGGTGCTCGCCTCCACACCGGCGAGGCACCGGAGGATGTTCCACCTCGTGTGGCCCAGCCAGCCGCCGATCATGAACACGAACCAGCTCGGACCTGACGGCGGCAGCGCTCCGCCCCCCGCGACATAGCCATCGAGGACCGAGCGGAAGACGGCGGGCTCGATGCCGTCGAAGCCGGGCCCCTTCGCGAGGCTCAGCGCGGTCGAGCCGAGCTCACCGGACAGGTCGAGCATGCCCGACAGCTCCCAGTCGAGCACCACCGGCCGACCCTCCCGAGCGAGCAGGTTCCACGGCTGGATGTCCCCGTGGGTCAGCACGACGGGGCCCGGCCGTTCGCAGGTGTCGACGAAGTGGGCGATCGCGAGGAACGTCTCGACGTGAGAGGCGAGTTCGTCGGCCCACGGCTGTCCGGTCGCCGCCGCCCGCGCGGCGAGCTCGGGCCAGTCCCGTGACGTCGGTTCCTCGATCGACTCACGGGGCCACGCGACGTCGAGCGCGTGGACGCGCGCGAGGATCTCACCGATCTCGAACGCGTACGCCGCCGACACCGGTGCCTCTGGCACCTTCTCTCCCTCGACCCATCGATGAACGAGCGTGCGGTGGCCGGCCGAGATCGGCTCCGGCATCGGGATGCCGGCGGCGAAGGCCGCCCGCTCGAACCTGAACACGTCCTCGACACGATAGGTCCAGCGGCGGTCGACGAGGTTCAACTCCTTCACCGCGAACGACCCTTGGTCGGTGTCGAGCCGGTACATCCGGTTGGCGAACCCGCCGTGGACGCGAGTCATCGGCCCGATCGGCGTGCCGAGATGCGAAAGGTCCATCCACGCATGCTAGTGCCGGCCGCCACTCTGGTCTGCCGGCCTTCTGGACCGGTCCGTGGCGGCATCGCACAGCGTGGGACCATCTCGGCATGCGACTGATTGCCGATGGGGCCACGCCGACCTCACGGTTGGTCCTGGCGGAGGACTTTGAAACCGACAACGGCTACGCCTTCGAGCTGGCGAGACCGCTCTTCCTGGCCGTCGGTGATCGAATCGGCTTCGAGGACGGGAAGCCGGTCGTCGTGCGGGTGAGCGGAGAGCGGCTGGTTCCCGTCGGCTGCTGGTCCACCCGCTGCGGCATCAGGGCCGGCCGACGCAGCTGACCGTGTGCGTTGTGAAGCACCCATGATCGGCTCGGCTCCCCCGCCCCGGACGGTCCGGCGGGCGGCGGACGGTCCGGCGGCGGGCGGTTGGGCGGCGGGGCTCAGCGGCCGGGGTTCTGGTCGATCCGGGCGATGCGGTCGAGGACGGCACCGGCGCCGTCCTCGGCTGCGATCAGCCCGGCCACGGCGGCGGACCGGCTCGGCCAGCGCGGCCGTGATGGCGGCGGCGAGGCGTTCGGCCGTGAGCTCCGCGAACGGCACGGGCTGCGGGGCGACTCCCAGCCGGTGCAGCCGTGCCGCCCAGAACGGCTGGTCGACCATGACGGGCACCGGTACGGCGGGGACCCCGGCGCGCAGCGCGGCGCCGGTGGTGCCGGCTCCGGCGTGGTGGACAACGGCGGCGGTTCGGGGGAAGAGCCAGTCGTGGGGGAGGTCGCCGATGGAGAGGATGCCGTCGCCCGCGGCCTCCAGTCCGGCCCAGCCCGCCTGGACGACTGCGCGTACGCCGGCTTGCCGCACGGCCGCCGTCACCAGTTCGCCCAGCCGGGTGCCCTCGCCGGGTGCCATGCTGCCGAAGCCGATGAACACCGGGGCCGGGCCGGCGTGGAGGAAGTCGACCAGTTCGGCCGGGGGTTGCCAGTCCAGCGGCCGGGCGGGCCACCAGAAGCCCGCCACGTCGACCGGGGCCGGCCAGTCCGCCGGGCGCGGCAGCAGCAGGGGGCTGTAGCCGTGGACGACCGGGCGGGTGTGTCCGAGCGGTGGCGGTGGTGTCGTGCCGGGCAGGCCGAGGCGCTGACGCATCCGGGTCACGGCGCCCGAGAACAGCCGGTCCGCGCTCCGGAGCCGTTCCTGGCCGGCGGCGAGGTTGCCCTCCGGTCCCAGGTCCTCGCTGCCGGCGGGGCCGGGCAGCGGGAACTCCCTGGTGGCGAAGGCGGGCGTGAGGTAGGTGCCGAGGACGGGCAGGCCGTGGGCCTCCCCGGCCGTGCGGCTGAGCGGCGACGGGGCGAAGGCGGTGAGCAGCAGGTCGGCTCCGCCCGCCACGGCGTCCGCCACGCCGTCGGCGAGTCCGTCCACGAACGCGGTCATCAGCGCGCGGGTCTCCTCCGGGGAGGTCGCGCGGGCCCTGGCGCGGATGAGTTCCTCCGGGTCCCCCGGCAGCGGCCGGTGCTCCAGGCCGCAGGACTCGATCAGTGTCGTGAAGGTCGGATGGGCGGCCACGGCGACCCGGTGCCCGGCGTCCGTCAGACGCCGGCCCAGGCCCGTGAACGGTGCGACGTCCCCGCGGGAGCCGGTGGTGACGATCAGGATGCGCATGGAGGTGATTCTCCACGACGGGCCCGTGCGAGTCCGGGCTCGGGGCGATGCCCTCACGGCCGTCATCGCGACAGCGGTGACGGTCTTCACGATCTTGGCGACGACGGGTACGGCCGGTGCCGTCACCGGACCAGGCCCGAACAGTGCCCGACCCGACTTCTCGGCCCAGGCGAGGAGCGTCGGGCTGAACACTTCTCAGGCTGCGGCACTTCAGGACACGGTCAACGGCTATCTGGCCACAATGGGCGGGACCCAGACAGCCATCAACAGGATCGACCTGAGCGCGGGAGGGAGACTGCTCGTTCCGTTGCCCGGGGAGCAGCGGGCTCGTGACCTCTCCGCGCCGGACGGTCCGGAAGAGTTCTGCCCGTACACCTATGTATGCGCTTTCAGCCTGCCGAACTTCTGGGGAACGTCCCTGCAGTTCTTCACCTGCAATCAGCTGAATCGCATCACCTGGACCGGAACCGGATCGTGGATCAACAATCAGCGGGCCGCATTGCACGCCAAGTTCTACGACCGAAACGGAAATCTCGGCTGGACCTCACCCGGTGGCTTGAGCTGGGACGTTGAAGCCTCCTGGGACTGGGTCTGGTGGCTCAGCCCCTGCTGAGCCGGATCGCGCGCCGGTACGGGCGCCCGCCGGTACGGGCGCGCGCCGGCGCCGTGCCGGGCCGACTGACGGGCATTGCCGGGCAGCCGTGGGGGGGGGGGGGGGGGAAGAGGGGGGAGGGGGGGCAAAAGAAAAACGCG